>JAOUCZ010000248.1 GCA_029859505.1 Lysobacterales bacterium
GATTGTTTTACATGCATCAGCTTTAAGAATAGCAGGGGTTTGAGGGTAACGCGCAGCGTTGCTCTGAATCGGCATTTCATGGATTACTAATCCAGAGAACAGTTGTCCGGAATCTGGGTCATGCATTGACCCATGCACATCATCATGTTCATTCCGGCCGCGTCCTGTGCATAGCCAGTCATTCCGTCCCGGGTGATCTTCATGGCCTTGCGAATGGATTCACAGCTGCAGTCACACTCACCAAACTCGGAGTCACCGGTCGTGTCAGTCGGGAAACCGGTATCTCTGCCTTCAATAACAGGGGGGCCTCCCGGTAGGCCTGGGTCGGTCGCCTTCATGCCGGCAGGTAACATCTGGTTGATGTCATTGTAAGCATCTTCCTGCAACCAGCCAGTATCCACTTTGACCCTGCTGTCCTGTGTCCAGGGTGCGGCGATAACAAAGCTGCCGCTGATCGAGTCCACGACATCTTTGGTCGGGCATTTCCTCACATTTCTCACGACTCCACCTTTAACCAGTTGGCCACTGTAGCTCCCGCGTAAGATGTAAGGCGAAAACTCCTCGATAGTGAGGGTGCCGGTCGGTTGCAGGTACAGACAGGGAGGGTACTTATCTTGTGGCGTGGGACTCATCGACCGGAGCCAGTCCGACTCAGCGATTCCGGAAACAAGGATGTTGGCGTTGGTGAATGTGCCTGTGAAACCATAATCAAAGCCGGGAACGGTGATTTCCACCGTGGTTCCCTGGTTCTGATCTTCGTATTCCATAGCAGCCATCAAGGTGCCCATGTCCACATTGACCATTTCCATCATCTGGCCATACAGGCCACCCAGAGCTGCCGCCGAGGAAGAGCCTGGCATCATCTGGTCTACAGCACTGCTTTTCAGCTGTAGTGTCACCTGTGATTGACACCTGGCCTTTGCTTTTCTTCCTGTGCAGTTGCCAGATGATTCATCCAATTCCCATGTAGTAGCCCCGGCACCTTTGAAAGCTGTAACCATCTCGGCTAGTCGCCGGGCCCTGGTTTGACTGGCTCCGGCAGGACCCGGTCTGGTTTCCCGCGAGGGAACATTGCCAGCTGCTTTTTTTGATTGCCCGGGAACGTGATTGTCTTCCCTGCCGCTTAAGGTAATGCGCAGTTCTATATCCTGGGCCACGGTGTCCTGGGCTTCCTTTGCCATATTTGCGACAAGCAGGTATTGCTTCTTGTTCGGATCAAGCAAAAAGTTCCACGCAGCAATGGCGCCACTGGCATCGGGTATGTCAGCGACCGGCGCGGAAGTTGCTACCTGCTGTCCACCGGCCATTGCCAGGCGTAACTGCTTGAGTGAGGCCTTGTCCTTGCCGATGGTTTGAAGGATCCAGGATAGGGGCGTTCCGGTGTCTCCGACATCAAATTCGATACACTCAGCCGCCAGTTTCTGAAGGCTGAGCCTGACCGACGCATCATCATTCTTTTTGTCCAGCCTGACGGTTTCACAACCTCTTCTTTTCATGTCTCTGGAACCACCGAAGCCGATTTCCCGCCAATTTCTTTCGGCGTTGGGTACTTTGTTGCCATCGATACGGTATTTCCCATACTGGGCATAGACGCTGACGAAGTCGATATAAGTCCGGCTGAGATCAACACCAAAATAGCTGCGCAACCACTCATTGATCCATTCGGCTTCAGCTTTCTCGCCTGTACCTGGCGCACTGTTCATCAGGTCGGCGAGATAAGCGTAGTCCGTATCGTAACCATCGGGAATGTCTGGTCCTGGCTTGGCCTCGGCATCCCGTTTGCCCTGGCTCCGTAAATAGTTCATCTCAGCGATGTAACGCCAGAATGAGCTGGTCTGGTAACCACGTGATTCCGGATTGCCTGGTGCGACTAGCTGTAGGCTATAGTAGCGCCGACCCCAGCGGGAGACATATGTGTCGACCTCAACCCGTCGCAGCCTGCGCGCCATATCGTGGCCGATCGCCTCGGCCTGGCCTTCGATAGCCCAGCTACCGATGCCGCCAGGACATTTCATCTTTTTACCGGCTGTAGTTTTTCTCTGAATCGCGTGAAAAAGTTCGTGAGCTAGATCGCCATAGCCCTTGGCAGTGATTTTGCCACCACTGGTCAATGTGGCTGCGTTAACTTCGATGCGAAAACGAATGCTCTCCGAACAGTGATTTGCATAACGCGCGTAGCCGGGGTCGTCCTGCTGAGAATCCATATAGTAAATGCGATAGGCCTGGACACCATCATCCCGTTCCACGAGTGGTTCTAGCTGTGGAGCCGAAAAATGTTTTTGGTATTCGCGGGCGACTTCACCGAGATACTCTTCAATTTCATATCGCAGTTCGGGAGTCAGTGGCACCGACGCAGGTTTCGGCTCGTCCAGTTCATAGACACCGTGCACAATTTTTCCGGTAGCCAGTTCAATCGGTACCTGGGAATTCCAGGGCGTTCCTTCGTAGACTTCAAACTTCGTAGTTGGCCACGATTCAGCTAATGCGGCCGGAGCTGTCAGTGAAAAGAAAAGGAGTGCTATCACCACGATTCGATTGGTATTGAGCGGTTTTAGCATGTTGTTTTTCGGCAAATTATCTTGACCGGGGATGGGTGCATTATCCTAAGTCCTCCAGTGGCCGGTAGCGAATCCCGTGGAATATTGTGTACAAAACGGGAACGATAATCAGCGTCAGTACCGTTGCGAATCCCAGCCCGAACATAATGGCCGCAGCCATGCTTTCGAAAAACGCATCCCATAGCAGCGGAACCATGCCCAGGATGGTGGTAATCGCAGCCATGGAAACCGGTCGTACACGGCTGACACCGGATGTGAATACCGCTTTATAAGGATCCATGCCCTTACTGAGTTCGCTATTGACCTGATCCAGCAGCACGATACCGTTCTTGAGCAGCATGCCGGACAGGCTTAACAGACCCAACAGGGCCATGAACCCGAAAGGCTTATTGAGCACCAGCAGGCCTACGGTCACGCCGATGATGGCCAGTGGAACTGTTGCCCAGATCACCAACGGTGCACGTACCGCATTGAACAACAACACCGTGATTATGAACATCGCCAGAAATCCCATTGGCAATGAAGCAAACAGCCCCTTCTTTGCTTTGGTAGAGCTTTCGAACTCGCCGCCCCATTCCAGCTCATATCCATCTGGAATCTCCAGGGCCTCTATCTGGGGTCGCAACCTTTTGAACAGATCGGCGGCCGTCTCGCCACTAAAAATGTCGGGGTCGGTCAGCACCGCCAGCGTACGTTTGCGATCCTTGCGCTGGATCAAGGCGTCTTCCCATTGCGTGGGGAACTCCGAAACCACCTCGTTTATCATCACGTAGCGGTTAAAGGTGTTACTCCAGAGTTGTACGTCATGAATGGTGTCGATACTGAGGCGTTCCTCATCGGGAAGGCGCACCACGATCGGTATCAGGTTGGTGCCCTGCCGGTACAGGCCGACATTGACGCCTGAGAAACTGCCGAGTAAAGCCGTGTCGAGATCACGCTTTGTAATACCCAAACGTCTCGCCGTCACCTCGTTTAATTGCGGGCGTATCATCTTGGACCGTTCCCGCCAATCGTCCCGAATGCCGACCGTGTTGGGGTCTGCGCGGAATATCTTTTTGGCCTCAACCGCCAGCCTGCGCAGTACCTCCGGATCAGGGCCAATAAAACGTGCCTCAATTTTGGCTGGAGGGGAGGGTCCGATTTCGAGCCGGCGGAACTTGGTGGACGCGTGTGGAAAGCTGTCCTGCAGGAAAACACCCACGTCCTTCATCATCGGTATCACGTCTTCGGAATCCTTAACGCGAAACATAAGTTGTGCATAACTCGGGTATGAGGATTCAGGTGTGTAAGTCAGCATGAAGCGTGGCATGCCGCCACCTATTGCGGCATGCACGAATTCAATGCGTTCATCATCCTTAAGTGCATTTTGGATCTCCTCGATGTTCTCGTCCGTAGCACGGATATCCGTGCCTTGCGGAAGCCAGAAATCAACCATAAATATTGGTGTGGTCGAGGGTGGGAAGAACGACTGTTGAACCTTGCCGAAGCCCCAGATTGACACAAGTAACATAACAATGAGGGCAGAAACTGTTGCGAGACGGTTACGCATGCACAGGTCGAGTAGTTTCCTGTAAATAGTGAACATCGCACCCTTGTATGGATCTTCCGGCTGGTCTTCAATACCCCTTTTTATCTCTTCTTTGAATAATAGGTCGCAGAAAAACGGCGTCAGGGTGATGGCGGTAAACCAGCTGAGTGACAAAGAAAACATCAGTACCCAGAACAATGAGCCCGCGAATTCGCCGGTAGCGTCGGGTGAAAGTCCAATCGGTGCGAATGCCAGCACCGCAATGACAGTGGCACCCAGTAGTGGCCACATGGTTTGTTTGACAATGGCGTTGGATGCTTCCAGTTTACTCATCCCGCGCTTCAAACCGATCAACACGCCCTCGGTAACCACAATGGCGTTGTCCACCAGCATGCCCAGGGCGATGATCAACGCGCCCAGCGAAATACGATGCAGTTCGAATTCGCTGTTGAGCATCAGGATGAAGGTACCGGAGCAGGTCAGGAAGAGAATAATGCCAATAAGAATGCCGCTCTTAACACCCATGAAGAACAACAGAACCACAATCACGATGAGTACCGCAGCAACCAGGTTTTTCAGGAATGCACTGACGGAGAGTTCGACCTCTTTGGGCTGGTTGTAAAGATCGTAGAGTTCAACACCCAACGGCCGGGCGGATTCCAGCTCCAGTAGCCGTGCTTCGACCGCCCCGCCGATATCAACCACATTGACCCCGGAAATGAATGAGATTCCGACCACCAGCGCCTCTTCGCCTGCATAACGCATAATCTTGGAAGGGACCTCTGCAAACCCCAATGAAATGTCGGCAACATCACCAAGATAGATCAGCTCGGAAGCACCCGGTTCGCTGATCAGCACCTGTTCGAGTTGGGAAACGTCATCGAATTCACCCGTGGGATTGATACGCACAGATTCAGTGCCGGCACGGATACTGCCGGCATTGGAGACCACATTCTGGGTTTGCAGAAGGCTGTAGATGCGTGGCATGGAAATTCCAAGGCTCGCCATTTTGGACTGGGAAATTTCCACGAAAACCTGTCGTGCACGGGTTCCGCTGATATTGATTTTGGCCACGCCGGGTACCAGCACCAGTTCGCGCCGCAGGTAGTCCACGTAGTCCTCAAGCTCACCGTAGCTGTAACCTTGACCGGTGACCGCGAACATCATGCCGTACACATCGCCGTAGTCGTCGATGATCAGTGGCTGGGAAGTGCCGGGTGGCAGCTCACCCCTGACGATCATGTCGTCGATCTTGCGTCGCACGGTGTCCCAAACCTGCTGGAGTTCGGCACCGCCATAGGTTTTCTGAATTGAGGCGGTGATCTGTGACAGGCCGGCGCTGGAAGTGGATACCACTTCATCAAGTGCCGCCAATTGTTGGAG
>JAOUCZ010000249.1 GCA_029859505.1 Lysobacterales bacterium
TCGAGCCCATCAACACAGCGCAAATTGATTAGGGTTATAAATTTTGACCTACATCAGACAACAAATTGACCTAGATCAAATTATGCGTCACAATACGCCGGCTACGGGCACTAAGTTGCTGAATAAATGGTAAAATACCAGCGCTGATAAAAAGGTTTTTGTTAAATGCTTATGATCAATTTTACCTATGTCAAAACTGGATTAATTACCATCGGCCTGTTGGCTGCTTCAGCCCTGTTTGCACCCGTTGCAAATGCCGCACCAAAGGATCTAAGCGACCTCAATTCAGACGGTATTATCGACCTGGCAGACCTGACGCTCTTCAGTGCGAATTACCTGGAAAGAAACTGGGAAACGGTCGATTGGTGCCTTTTCTATGATAACACCATGGCAGGTGAGCCATTCGATGGCAATTCAACCGATTATTACCTTAAGCGCTTCAAATTATTGCTCACTTTCATCCGTGATTTTGAAGACTGCGATGGCGGTGGTGACCCCGATCCCGACCCACTGCTACTCAAACTGGAAAACCAGCCAAAATTTCTGTTGCGCGCAGCCGAGTCCAAAGATGGCACCGGCAATTTCTATTTCACCGACCCCAGGGTAGGTTCGCTGTACATTTATGATTCCAGCCTTTTGTTGATCAATGAACTTAAGGGATTGGATAAACCGCTGGCAGTAGCGGTTAACGATCAGGCACATATTTTTATCGGTAACGATGGCAGGGACAATATCGAGGTTTACGATCCTGCAGACGGTAACATGCTGGCCATCTTTGGCGAGGGCCTGGTGCAAATGCCCACGGCCATCACCTTTGATGCCGACGGCAATATTTATGTTACCGATAGCCGCAATCACAACATCCGGGTGTTTGACACCGCCTATAACCTCATAAGAACGATTGGCTCCAATGGTGAAGGTGACAGTGAATTGAGTTTCCCGATGGATACCGAGGTCATCAGCTGGAACGATGGTGGTACTATGGTGCAGGAGGTCGCTGTTGCCGATCAGGGGAATAAGCGCATACAGTTCTACGATATTGAGGGAAATCACCTGTATTCAATCTCAGAGATGGAGCCGCCCCCTCCTCCACCTGGCGTTCAGTGTGGCTGGTTTAACCCGGATCCGGAGTGTTTTGCACCCGAGTTTGGCCAGTTGCAGGCATTGAGTGTGGATGCTTCGGGCAATCTGCACGCCCTGGATATGTTCCAGGGGTCTGTCCTGGTGCTAAACCCCGGCACCGGTGAGTTTATACGCGGTTACGGCGAATATGGAAATGGGCCGGGGTTCCTGAAGCTGCCCATGGATGTTTTGGTATCGTCAGGCGGTGACTCTATCCTGACCAGTGGCGACCGTTCCAGGATCGAGGTTGTAACAACACCATGAAAAAAATTCTGACAAATTTCATATATCAAAAAACGAGTATCCTGATTCTTGGGTTTGTACTTGGCTTTGCATTTGTCTCGCCATCCTTTGCTGGCGGTGGCACCAAGTTCCCACCCACGGTTGAATCACCCACGTTTGCAGATGTAACTGCAACAACAGCCACGCTGGGTGGCACCGTGACAAGCGATGGCGGCCAACCGCTCTCTGAACGGGGTGTCGTTTGGAACACAAGCTCTCCGGCCGAGTCCGGCGGTACGATAGTCATAGAAGGTGGAACTGCAGTCAGTGCCTTTACCGTTGCGGTCAGCGGTCTGCCGTCAGGCACCCTGATCTATTTCAAGGCCTATGCCATTAACGGCCGTGGTACGAGTTACTCGGCCGAGTCTTCTTTCACCACCGGTACCTCGGCAGGCCCACCTACGCTGGATAGCTCCACCTTGTCATCTTTGGCTGCGGTAACAGCCTCCACGGCAACGCTGGGTGGCAACATCACCGGTGACGGTAATGATCCCAGTGGCATAACGCAGCGCGGTACGGTCTGGGGCCTTTCCTCTTCACCCACCGGCAACGCGGTTGCCGAGGGCGGCACGACTACCGGTAGTTTTTCACACCTGCGTACTGGGCTTAACACGGGCTCGTTAATTTACTTCCGCTCTTATGCAACCAATGATTCAGGGACGTCTTACGGCCCCAATAATTCGTTTTACACCGAGCCCGCCACTTCGCCGGCTTCTGCCAATATCGACAACGTCGGCGATACCAGCTTCCGTATTAGCTGGCCGGCCAATCCGGGAGGCGATGGTAATGGCGCCCTGGTGGTGGTCAGCACCAATGCGATCACCGGGACACCCACTGATGGCACCGAGCACGCGTTCAGCAATGTGTATGCTGCCGGCAGCACCATTGGCGCGCAGCAATATGTGGTTTATCGGGGCGCGGGTTCGACCAATGTAACCGTCACAGGGCTCACGGATTCCACATCGTACAATGTCGCAGTGTTCTATTCCGCAGGCAGCGGCAGCGGTGAAACCGGCATCAATTACCGGCAGACCTCACCGGCTGTAAATAGCCAGGCCACAAATGCACCTGCCGTTGCACCAACTGTTGACACCCCAACCATTGGCTCGATCACCACCACCACGGCCGTTTTGGGTGGCACTGTAAGCGCCAATGGAGGCGCCCCGGTCACGGATCGCGGCATTGTCTGGAACACAGCCTCCCCCGCAGAATCCGGCGGCACAGTTGTGTCCGAAGGCACTGGGCTTGGGCTATTCACCACGCTGGTTAGTTCCTTGCCCCCGGGCACCGAAATTTTCTTCAAGGCCTATGCAACCAACAGCGTGGATACGGCTTATTCAGGAGAGCTTTCATTCACCACGCTGGTTGACCTTCCAACCTTAACCGTGGAGCCGGCTTCATCGATAACATCTACCTCGGCATTCCTGGGCGGCACGGTGACTTCCGATGGCGGCGATCCCGCCGGCATCTCTGAACGGGGTACGGTATGGGGTACATCACCATCCCCCACCGGTAATGCCCTGGCAGAAGGTGGTACTTCGATTGGAGCTCCTTTCAGCCACGAGCGAACCGGATTACCAACAGGTGTAACTGTTTATTTCAGGGCGTATGCAACCAACTCAGCGGGTACGGCCTATTCGTCGGATAGTTCCTTTATCCCTTCGGAACCACCCCTTCTGAGTGCTCCCACCGCCACTGATATCACCTATTTTTCGGCGGTCCTCGGCGGAACCATCGATAGTGATGGCGGCAACCCGGTCCTGTCGCGCGGTACGGTGTGGAATACCACCGGTACCCCGGTAGTGGAAAATGTCCAGGCCGAAGGCGGAACGGCGGTTGGTGCGCCATTCGCCCATACGCGCTTTTTACCCCTGGGGACGACAATTTACTACCGTGCCTATGCGACCAGTGCTGTGGGTACCGGTTACTCGCCGGAAAGTTCATTTATAACCAGCTTTGAGCCCACCGTGCAGGCCTCAAATGTCACGTTTACGAGGGTCGGCGCACGCTCATTGAGAATTGAGTGGACACCCGGCAATGGCGAAGGCAGCATCGTTGTCCTGCGCACAGGTACACAGGTACACCCTGTAGATAATACCGACTATACCTCCAACCCGGATTTCACACTTGGCGAAGACATCGGTTCCGGTAATATCGTGGTCTACAAGGGCAACGGTAGAGTGGTCGTGGTAACCGGGTTGACCGAACTTACCACTTACAATGTTTCCATCTATGATTTTGCAGGCAGTGGTGTTGATACCTACTACCTGGCGCCTCCAGAAGAACTGCCGGCCGAGGGGAGCAAGGCAACCACCGACGTCCCTATCCATAACCTGGAGTACGGTCTGGATTGTAACGATTGCCACAACAGCCATGGTGAATTCCTGCCGCGTGATGCTGGTCAGCAAGTCGTCTGTGAATCCTGTCATAATCCGTCCGGCCAGGCATCGGGCAAGTTGGAGTTTGGGCTTCATCTGACACCCAACAAAAATCCGGCAGTGGATTTCGTAGACTGTGGTTCCTGTCATGAACTGCATAACCCGGGCGGAACCAACACCACCCAGGCCATCGGCCTGACCTCCGGCACACTGGGTGTCAACAAGAGCTACCTGAGGGCCAACGTCGAAAAATACATACCCACAGCCATACCCGGCGCGGGTTCACTGCAGGTTGATACCTATGATGCGGCAGATCCTTTAAGCGCCCTTACACCCGAACGCGCCGTAGAGGGTGGCACCGACTCGACAGCAAGGGGTTATTGCCAGGTTTGCCATTCACTGACCAATTACCATCGCAGCACCAATACCGCAGGCTCGAACCAGTGCCACGATGGTGAACAAAATAACAGTTGCGGACCCGAAGAAACAAATTGCGGTACATGTCACCAGCACAACAACAAATTTATCGGTGTAGGTGGTTCGCAAACCTGCATGGAATGCCATAGCAGCGCGCAGGGTAACCGGCCGATCATCACCACCCAGTTCGAACGGTCCAGTCACCACGTGCCCGGCACATTGGATGAGTTCGATTGCGAGGTTTGCCATGATCAATCCGGACACCAGGGCGGCAAGGTGATCCTGTGGGATGTTGATGACCACGCTCAACCCAGTTTCGCGCAACTTACCGCCAACGTCTCAACTCTCGCTTCCGGCGAAGGTGAGCAGTTTGCGGGTCATTGCCTGAGTTGTCATGAAGGTGATGGCGCACAGGCGGAAGCTACACCGCAGTCGCCTTTCAATGGCAGCAGTGCACCACCGGTCATCGATGAATCAGCCTGGACCAGTGCCGGGCACAACAGGCCCGTCGCTACCTCCGGAAGTTCACCGGTCTCCTGCGTGGGAGATGGCGTCAACGGTTGTCATGGTACGGGGCATGGCTCTGAACAACTCGACTTGTTGGCACCGGCGGCAACTGGCCCTGCCATTTCCTCAACCGATTTCTGTTTTGTGTGCCATGATTCAAATGGACCCAGCACCAAGAATATCCAGGCGCAGTTTGGCAGTACAACACCTGATCCGAGCCGCCAGGATGCTTCCAGCAGCGGTGCTCTGGTAAACGAAAGACACGATATTTATCCACTGGACCAGGCCTATTCCGGTGGCGTGGTTGCCTGTAAGGATTGTCACTCTCCGCATGTTGATAATTCCCTCAACCCGGTGGTAGATCCCGATACGTCCGAGCCGTTACTCACCTATAACATCGGCAACAGCTACACCGATGACGGCAACAGTGTTGTCTATAATTCGGGCGGAAACCTCGACCCGACCAATCCCGAAGGTGGTTCAGGGCCAGTGCCAGAGCCTGACTATATACAGTTTTGTCTCACTTGCCATGACGGCACCGCACCTCCAAATGTGACAATGTCCGGCAGCTTGCTGGATATTGCTTCCAGCTATGGAGCCAAGCAGCACGGTGGCGGAGATGGTAGCTCGGGAAGCAAAACCGGTAAGGGTAATCTCAAGGTTCCATGGACTACCGCGGCAGATTTTGCAGCGGGCAATGACCCATCGAACCCCTATGCAGCCATAAACTG
>JAOUCZ010000286.1 GCA_029859505.1 Lysobacterales bacterium
CAATCACAGCCACTGGCTCCCAATGTGGCGCCGACACACCATTCGAGGTTATTAGTACGGTTAAATGCCAGCGAAATCGTTCGATTTCGCTTTTGTGCCTCGGTTTGCGCGAAGGACATCAGCGCAGCAACCTGTTCAGTTGCGCTTGTTACATTTCGTTTTTGGATGACCTGTTGCCACGAAGGCACAGCTAAACTGACTGAAACTCCAATGAGAGCAACAACAACAAGCAGTTCGATAAGCGTGAAGCCTGATTTCTCCTGATACATAGCAACATCCTTGTTACAAGTTCATTATATTGTCATTCCCCTTTCCCTTATTTTCTTTAAGCTAGGCGTCCCCCGGTAAACTAACAATCCTTTTACATCTTACATCAGTTTCATAAAATCTAACATCAAAAAGTATAGTTCAGATATTCACCAACCGGTTTAAAATATTTATTAACATAACATAAATTTCTAAACGTCAAGCAAATACAATAATTGACTTGTTGAGTTTCTAGTTTACGTATGACGGTATGTTGCGGCGAAGAAAGTGAATCAAAAAAACATGGACTCCTCAGGTGTATCTGCAGTACTTCTTAATTCATGTTCTATTTCAATTGGCTAAGATGAACATGGTCGTACATTGGGTAGCTCTTCATCACTGAAGAGCCTTGAAACGGCCATAAACCTCAAGCCAAGGGGGATTTCCAAAGAGAAGCTTGAGCCCCGGCCCTTGCTGACATCAACAACGATGTGCGAGTTTTTGTAGTACTCAAACTGATCTGCCGCCATGTAGAACTTGCAGCCTTCAATTTCACCCAAACACAAATCCCTGGAGCCCACCAGGAAGTCACCTTTTGCAAAACACATCGGAGCGGATCCGTCACAACAGCCGCCGCTCTGGTGAAACATAAGTTCACCGTGCTGTTGGCGAAGCTGTTCGATGACTGCCCGCGCTTTATCTGTAACCGAAACACGCTCTACAAACATAAAACTGTCCTGAAAATTGGCACAATCATCCCGACTTTGGTCGGGATGACTGTGTCGCAACCGGTTGTTGCAATTCCCGCTTAAAAGAACCCCAGCGGGTTTTTATCGTATGACATCAGTACATTCTTGGTGTGGCGATAGTGGCTTAGCATCATCTTGTGGTTTTCTCGACCAATACCGGATTTCTTATAACCGCCAAATGAAGCACCAGCCGGGTAGGCGTGATAACAATTACACCAGATACGGCCGGCCTCAACACCACGTGCAAATGTTTGCATCTGGTGTACATCGCGGGTCCAGACACCGGCGCCCAGGCCATACAATGTGTCATTGGCAATTTCCATTGCCTCGGCCTCGTCCTTGAATGTCGTTACGCACAGTACCGGGCCAAAAATTTCTTCCTGGAATATGCGCATCTTGTTATGGCCCTTGAAGATAGTTGGCTTGATATACAGACCATCCGGGTAAACTTCATTGTCAAAAGCCCCACCACCAGTCAGCAATTCAGCACCTTCCTGTTTGCCCACATCGATGTAGTTCAGGATTTTCTCATATTGGTCATTTGAAGCCTGCGCACCCATCTGGGTGCCGAGATCAAGCGTATCACCCATCTTGATGGCTTCAACGCGCTTCAGACAGCGCTCCATGAACTCGTCATAAATACTCTCCTGGATTAAAGCACGTGACGGGCAGGTACACACTTCACCCTGGTTAAAGGCGAACAACACCAGGCCCTCAATAGCCTTGTCCAGAAAGCTGTCATCCTCAGCCATAACACTTTCAAAGAAGATGTTGGGCGACTTGCCACCCAGCTCCAGTGTTACAGGAATAATGTTCTCGGAGGCGTACTGCATGATGAGCCGACCGGTTGTTGTCTCACCGGTAAATGCAATTTTCTTGATATCCGGATGTGTTGCCAGGGGTTTGCCGGCCTCCGGGCCAAAACCGTTAACAACATTCAGCACACCTGGCGGTAGCAAATCAGCGATCAATTCCACCAGGAACAGTATTGAAACAGGGGTCTGCTCTGCGGGTTTCAGAACCACGCAGTTTCCGGCAGACAACGCAGGCGCCAGTTTCCATGTGGCCATCAGAATTGGGAAATTCCACGGAATGATCTGACCAACAACGCCCAGGGGTTCATGCACTTCCATCGAAACCGTGGCTGCATCCAGGTCAGCTACCTGGCCAGCCTCGGCACGAATGACACTGCCGAAATAACGAAAGTGGTCAACCGCTAGCGGAATATCGGCTGCCATGGTTTCCCTTATGGCTTTACCGTTGTCCCAGCATTCCACCAATGCCAGGCTTTCAAGGTTTTCCTCTATTCGCTCGGCAATCTTGAACATAATATTGCTACGCTCAGTTGCAGGGGTTTTACCCCAGGCATTTGCAGCCTTGCCAGCGGCCTCGACGGCCAGATCGATATCCTTGCCGTTGGATTTCGGAACCCGGGCTATGTGATTTCCATCAACCGGCGAGCTGTCATCAAAATACTCACCATCAACCGGGGCGACCCACTCACCACCGATAAAATTCTCGTATTGCGCTTTAAATTCAGGTTTTTGATATGACATTGCAGCCTCCGTTGATCAATTGATCAATTATCATATGCCAAATTTTTTCGAAACTGTAGGGCGATGTTCAAAGACCTCATGTTCTATTTTCACCAATCTCGACACCGGGACGGCTTCGTGACACGAATAATGACGTTTATTTTGATATGACCTCTACCAAGAATTATTCACTCATTGGCTGGGATGCTTTCATATTCGAATTCACTCGTAATACAGGCGGGACCTAATAATTCTAAGAATGACTCAAGTTGCTTAATTTCATTTGATGCCGCAATGATGTAGAAATTACAAGAATTCCAAATCAGTTTTGTGTGTCTTAAACTCCCTTTAATTGCACGATGCAGTCTGGGGAGAGTTACCTGTCCAAACTGCATGGGCTTGACGATTGTTTTCTGTTTTTCTTTGAGTTGAGTCTCGCTGTAGAATCTGGTTTTAAACTTCAGATCTTTTTGGTCTTCACGCTTTAGATATTCATCAATGTCATCGTGGTTACATTTTTCCAAACAAATAAACAATCCATTGCTTTTCAGGTTTTGTACAGCAAACGCGATCTGATCCTCACGATTGGTATCGTACATCTGGAATGTCGTATCTTCATAAATGACATCAAACCCATTAGAAAAGTGATTAAGCGTTTTACTGTTCTTTAGCCGGTCTCTTGTAATTTCAAAAAATGGTCCGTTATGAAAAAAACAGTTATCAACACGCTTGCTGTCAAACTCATGCATATTCGCCAGTGTAGGGCTGTTGGTTAATGTGGAAACTTCCCCGTTTCCCAACCTGGTTATTGTTCTCGCTATAACCCCTTCGGCATTTCCAATAGTTTGCAGTTTTGCCGTTTGCCCAGAAGTATTTTTTTGCTGCAACAGGTAGCGTAACAATGCTGATCCTAACCGACATTCTTCTTCAAGAATATAAGGGATGCTGCTTAGAAAATGCAGGTTGAATTTTCCGCTATATTTTCTATAGGTTCGGTAAAACTGAAGAATATCAATGTTATTGTTGAATAGGTGTAAGTCAGGCAGAACCTCATCTACAGACGGTATTCCTGACACTCCCGAAGCTAACCTTTCAAATTCGTCTGACAAACTTGTTAGTCGGGCACCTTTTTTCCATCTGGCTATTTGCCTGGTAAAGTCTTTCATGCTTCCCGCTTTTTATTAACTGGATGTTTATTCTTCTTAACAATTTTTATTGTTTCATTAAGTTAAATATATAACTTAAATCCTTGAGCCAGTTCTGCCAATTTATCGCCAATCAGGTTTAACTGGTTTTCACCGGCAGCAGGGGTTGAATTAACGTCATACATAACTGCTTTGCCATCAACAATGCCATAATCAATTCTTCCAAAATCAATGCCCATTTCTTTACGAAATGTCCTTAATTCATCTGGGGTCCCGGTGATTATTCTGGAGTTGTGATCCGTATCCTTCACAATCGCTTTTTGTGACTTATGCAACACATTGATCTCTTTATCTCCCAGAAATATCCAGTATCTCAGATAGAAGTTTCCCTCGGCGTCTTTTTCCGGAAGGAATTTTTCAACTACCAGCTTATCGTTTTGCCAAACGCCATGGGGCACTTCTTTTATGGAGTTAAAACGGGGGTAATTATTTGTATCCATGTATTCGACACGTTTCCAGGGACGCTGATGCAGCATGTCATTTTGCAAAAGTCCACTTTGTCTCTGATGAATTAACTCGGGGACGCCACCATAATTATTCGCCGTTTTTACAATCACCTCTCCCTTGTATGTGT
The DNA here is from genome assembly GCA_029859505.1 of Lysobacterales bacterium. GTDB lineage: Bacteria > Pseudomonadota > Gammaproteobacteria > Xanthomonadales > SZUA-36 > SZUA-36. Next base: position 4,310 of record JAOUCZ010000286.1, read on the forward strand.
CTGTTCTTGTGAGCAGGTTCCGGCTTATACGGGCCTTCGAAATATTGCTGGCCTTGATATTTATGGTGGTTGGATAAGTTTCTAAAAACGCGCTGTATTGATCAGGAACAACTGTTAGATCAATATGGGAGATTGCAATATCGGCTTCCAGAGCTTGCCGAATACCCCGAGCAACTTTGATGACATGACCTTGCGCTTCCCAAATCAAACAAAGACGAGCTAATAATGACCTCTGCTCTCTAAACTGGAGGCTGTTCTCTAGCGTAACTACCAAGATGGTTTTTTTCATTCGAAGGT
>JAOUCZ010000051.1 GCA_029859505.1 Lysobacterales bacterium
CTATAGCAAATGAAATGGCACTTTCTGTCGCTTCCAACTAACGGTTTTCTGGATTGGTATGATCGAACAGAATGTGCAGGTTTTACGTTGTGGGAGTGAGCGGCTTTGGGTACGTATGGGTTCGCGTTCGGGCTGTACAGCTTGCGATAATGGCAAGGGCTGCGGTGCCGGCCTTTTTGCAAAACTGATACGAAACAAACCTGTTATTTTAGAACTGGCGAGAAATGACCTGGAAGTAGAGTCAGGCCAAATGCTGACACTTTCAGTTCCAGAGCAGGTCTATTTAAAGCTGGTATTTGCCTCCTATGGTTGGCCATTGCTGGCGGCACTTGGTGGTGCATTTGCCGGCTATGGTCTTGCTGACTGGCTTCAGTTAAGTGCGGCGCTGGTTGATGCGGCTACGTTTATTGTAGGCATTTTGGCTGCCTGGTTGATCATCCGCCTGACAAGGCACCGTGGCACTGCCAGTAATGTTCTTGGTTCACTGGACATAAGCATTTGTTTTCCCTCGTCCACACCCAATATATGTACTGGTAGTTTTAAAAAACCGGAACACAACTAAATCGTTTTTATTTTATATCCAGGAGTTTAATGATGAGACAAAAAGTTTCCTTACTGTTTGCAGCGCTACTCATACTGTTGATGAGTTTGCCTGCCGCTGCAAAAGTGACCGGTCTGCCGGACTTTACAGAACTGGTGGAAAAAACAGGTCCTGCAGTTGTGAATATTCAGGTCACCAAGTTTGGTACGCGTGGCTCAAGAGGGGGTGGTGAGAATGGCGCGCCAGGCAATGGGCGTGGTGAGAATCATCCTGAAATACCTGAGTTTTTCAGACGCTATTTTAATGTGCCCGGAAACCCGGGTGGTGGTGAACCGGATCGCATGGGTGCCGGATCAGGGTTCATATATGAAAAAGATGGCTATATTCTGACCAATCACCATGTGGTTGCAGAAGCCGATGAAATCATTATCCGCATGGCTGATCGTCGTGAGTTTGAAGCAGAGTTGATTGGTTCTGACGAAGCCAGTGATATTGCTGTTCTCAAAATCAATGTGGACGAGGACCTTCCATTTCTGAAGTTGGGTGAATCGGAATCGGTCAAGGCCGGCCAGTGGGTTGCGGCCATCGGTTCTCCTTTCAATTTTGAACAAAGTGTCACTGCAGGTATTGTCAGCGCCAAGGGTAGATCCAACCGGGCCCAACAATACGTACCTTTTATACAAACAGATGTCGCCATCAATCGTGGCAACTCCGGTGGGCCACTGCTTGATATGAATGGCGAAGTGATTGGTATCAATTCCTGGATTCTCAGTTCGAGTGGTGGTTATATTGGTTTATCATTTTCAATCCCCATTGAGGTTGCAATTAGTACGGCAAGACAGTTGCGTGAGACAGGTAAGGTTGAGCGCGGCCTGCTAGGTGTTATTGTTGGAGCAGTCACGCGTGAAATGGCTGAGGCACTGGGGCTTGACCGCCCTGTGGGTGCACTGGTTAATGATGTTACCGAAGATGGTTCAGCGGACCGGGCAGGCATCAAACCCGGTGATGTCATACTCGCATTTAATGATGTACCGGTTGAGACCTGGAATGATTTGCCGCCACTGGTCGGGGCTAACCCGCCAGGGACAGAAGCAACTGTCAGGGTAAGTAGTAATGGAAAGGAAAAAACATTCGAAGTCACACTGGATGCCCTGGATGGGGAGGACACGGTTGCCTCATCCGAAGGCGAAAGCGGGGACAAGGCAGAAAATATCCTGGGACTCCTGGTTGATGATATCAACAGCGATCGCAGACGCGAACTTGGCGACCCTGAAGACGGTGTTGAAATTACTGATATCGAAAGTGATGATGCATGGCGCGCCGGCCTAAGACCGGGTGACGTAATCCTTATGATCAACAACCAGAGTGTGGAAGACCTGGAGGGTTTTGAAGACCTTGTGGAAAAAATCGAGCCGGGTCGTGCTGTGGCGCTGCGTGTATGGCGCAATGGTACCGCCACTTTTATTGCATATACACCTCGCGATAATGATGAGGGATAGCCTGTAGTCAGTTATACTTACGGGTTGGAGACAAGGAGGCCATTCGTTGTTTACAACGAATGGCCTTTGATTGTTAAGCGCTGGAATCACGTATGAAGATACACAACTGAAGCATTATATGGATCAAAACTACATCAGGAATTTTTCCATTATTGCTCACGTAGATCATGGTAAATCGACACTGGCTGATCGTTTTATTCAGCTGTGCGGAGCCTTGAGTGAACGTGAAATGTCTGCGCAAGTGCTTGATACAATGGATATTGAAAGAGAGCGCGGAATCACTATCAAGGCCCAGAGTGTTACCCTGGACTACAAGTCACAGGATGGTCAGGTTTATCATTTAAATTTCATTGATACCCCGGGGCATGTTGATTTCTCCTATGAGGTTTCGCGTTCACTGGCTGCCTGTGAAGGTGCTTTGTTGGTGGTAGACGCAGCCCAGGGGGTCGAAGCTCAAAGCGTGGCCAATTGTTATACGGCAGTCGAACTCGGTCTGGAAGTCATCCCGGTATTGAATAAGATTGACCTGCCGTCAGCAGAACCTGATCGGGTCAAGCAGGAAATTGAAGACATTATCGGCATTGAGGCGATTGACGCGCTCGAGGTCAGTGCCAAAACCGGTAATGGGGTTTTAGAGATTTTAGAGCGACTGGTTCGTGATGTGCCAAAACCAAAAGGTGATCCCGATGCTCCCCTTAAAGCGCTGATTATAGACTCCTGGTTTGATAATTATCTTGGCGTAGTGTCGTTGATCCGGGTGGTTGATGGTGTGGTTGGCAAGCGTGACAAGATAGAGTTGATGTCTTCAAAAAATCAACATCAGGTGGATCAGCTGGGTGTATTTACCCCCAAACGCGAACTCCGGGACAAATTGTCAGCGGGTGAGGTAGGTTTTCTCGTTGCCAGTATCAAGAATATCCATGGTGCGCCTGTTGGCGACACCATTACGCTGGCGAAAACACCTGCAAATGAACCGTTACCGGGTTTTGCAACCATGCAACCCAGGGTATTTGCCGGTCTGTTTCCGACAGATGCCGATGACTACCCCGATCTGCGTGATGCGCTTGAGAAACTGCAGTTAAATGAAGCGGCTCTGAGTTTCGAGCCTGAGACTTCCGAGGCACTGGGTTTCGGCTTCCGTTGCGGTTTTCTTGGCTTGTTGCACATGGATATCGTCCAGGAACGGCTGGAGCGCGAATATGCTGTCGATCTGATTACCACGGCACCAACTGTCATCTATGAGGTGGAGTTGACCAATGGCGAAATTTTAACCCTCGAAAACCCTGCCAAAATGCCGGCCGTTAACAAAATCGCTGAAATACGCGAACCCATCATCCAGGCTGATATCCTGGTGCCACAGGATTATGTCGGGTCGGTTATTGGTCTTTGTGAGGAAAAACGTGGCAGGCAGATTGGGATGAATTACCTTGGTGGCCAGGTTTCCATACAGTATGAGTTGCCACTATCAGAGGTGGTCCTCGACTTTTTCGACCGGCTGAAATCCGTTAGCCGTGGTTACGCATCCTTTGACTATCATTTTGTTCGTTTCACCGAAGGACCTTTTGTTCGTGTTGATGTGCTGATTAATGGCGAACGTGTTGATGCGCTTTCACTGATCATGCATCGTGACCAGGCTCAACGGCGCGGTCGCGAACTGGCCGTCAATATGAAGGAGTTGATTCCAAGGCAAATGTTCGATGTGGCGATCCAGGCTTCCGTCGGTGCCCAGGTCATAGCCAGAACGACAGTCAAAGCTCTTCGGAAAAATGTCACGGCCAAATGTTATGGCGGTGATGCATCACGCAAGCGCAAGTTGCTGGAGAAACAGAAGGCCGGCAAGAAGCGAATGAAGCAGGTTGGCAGTGTTGAGATTCCCCAGGAAGCGTTTTTAGCAGTTCTGCAACAGGACACAAAAAAATAGGATCGCCCTTGCCGGCTGAATCCTGAACAGGAAAAAAATAATGAATATTGATTTTTCATTGGTGCTGGTAGTGTTGACGTCACTTGCCGGGTTTATCTGGCTGGTGGACAGCCTGCTGTTTAGACAAAAACGCATGGATCGTTCGGTTCAGAAGAGTATCGAGCTTCCGCGAGAACCGGTGATGGTTGAATATGCCCGTTCCCTGTTTCCCGTTCTTCTTATCGTGCTGGTGTTCAGGTCCTTCCTGTTTGAGCCGTTCAAGATTCCTTCCGGTTCAATGATACCCACTTTGCTGGTGGGTGATTTTATCGTGGTAAATAAGTTTTCTTACGGCGTCCGCTTGCCGGTATTAAATAAGAAAATCATTGAAGTAGGTGAGCCAAAACGTGGCGATGTAGTGGTTTTCCGGTACCCGAAAGATACCAGTGTGAATTTTATTAAACGCGCTGTGGGCTTACCCGGTGACACGATTACCTATCGCGACAAGCAACTTTTTGTCAACGGTGAAAAGGTGAAAACAACCTCAGAAGGTCGTTTTGAAAGCAGTGATGTCAAGTGCACTACGCCAGCGGTTGACGCCGAACTTTTATGGGAACAGCTGGGTGAAGCGAATCACAATATACTGTTACATGACCGCAGTGGGGGTCGTAATGGGCAGTGGGATGTGCCGGATGGTCAATACTTCATGATGGGCGACAACAGGGATCGCAGCAACGATAGTCGTGAATGGGGATTGGTGCCTGAAGAAAACATATTGGGCCGGGCAGTGGGGATCTGGCTCAATTTTGACTTTGAAAAAGGCTGTGCTGATTTCTCCCGGGTCGGAAATGGCATACACTAGTGTTAATGGTAAGAGACGCGCTATATTAAGAGTGACAACATGGTTAACAGGATGCGAACTATGAAAATTAAGAAACAAAGCGGTATTACCCTGATCGGGTTTATGATTGTACTCAGCTTCGCGATTTTTATTTCTTATATCGGAATGAAGATCGGGCCGATCTATATGGAATATTACTCTGTTGTCAGCGCCATGGACGGGGTGGCAGCTGAAAGGGGGAGTGCAAACTATTCACCTTATGATATCCGTGTCAAAGTTTTGAACCGCCTGTATGTTAGTTACTCTGCGGATAATGTTAAGGAACAACATATCAAGGTCGTCCGCAAAAACGGAAAGCACCTGCGCATCGCCTACGAGGTTCGCAAACCGGTCATTGGTAACCTTGATGTGGTCGCGATGTTTGACAGGTCGGTGCGATTGTCCAATTGACGCCCGCCGAATGAAGCCGTGCCTATCTGAATAATGATAAAATGAGGGAAATCCCCGGCGTCCCCTATAGCTTTAAAGACCCCGAATTACTGACGTTAGCCTTGTCACATCGAAGTATTGGGCGTCTCAATAATGAACGACTTGAGTTCCTCGGCGACAGTATTTTAAATTTTGTCGTTTCCGCATGCTTGTTTGATCTCAGATCCGATAACAGTGAAGGTGACCTGACACGTTTAAGGGCACGCGTGGTGCGTGGTGAGACGCTGGCGGAACTGGCGCTCGGTTTGAAACTGGGTGATTACATCAAGCTGGGTGAGGGAGAACTGAAATCCGGTGGTTTTAAACGGAATTCGATCCTGGCAAATACACTGGAGGCCGTATTCGGCGCTATTTATCTTGATGGCGGGTTTGAGTCCTGTGAAAAGGTTATACGCCACGTTTGTGACCCGTACATTGCACTGCTGCCGGAAGCAAATGAATTAAAAGACCCGAAGACACGTTTGCAGGAGTGGTTGCAAGGTCACGGTTATTCTCTGCCTGAGTACACAGTGCTCACCGATGATGGTCCACCGCACAGGAAAGTTTTCCTGGTGGAGTGTATTAGCCAGGCTGCAGGTATCAAAGTCACCGGCAAGAGTAGTAGCCGACGTAAGGCGGAGCAGATTGCTGCTCTGGCGGCACTTGATATCATTGCTGAAAATTCCAAAAAATGAGTATTGTCAAATGACAGAGAATATCGAGTCACAGGAAGACTTCCGGTTTGGTTATGTGGCCATTATCGGTAGGCCCAATGTGGGTAAATCCACACTGTTAAACCAGATCCTCGGTCAGAAGGTCAGTATTGTCACAGCCAAACCCCAGACGACCCGGCAGAAACTGGCAGGTATCAAGACGACTGAAAAAGGGCAGGTCGTCTATGTCGACACGCCAGGCATTCATCATACTGCAAAGCGTGCATTGAACCGTTATATGAACCGTGTTGCAAAGGCGTCGTTTCGCGATGTTGACCTGGTGTTGTTCATGGTTGAAGCAGGTAACTGGAGCCGTCAGGATGAGTTTGTGGCCAGCGCGCTTCGTTCGGTGGATGTGCCCATTGTACTGGTGCTGAACAAGGTGGACCTGGTTCCCGACAAGGAGTCACTGCTGACTTATATTGATGAGCATTTTCGTGATGATGATTTCGATAGAATCATGATGATCTCGGCAAAAAAAGGGAGTGGTGTTGATGAGCTGGAAAAACAGGTATTAAAAAAATTGCCTTTTTCCAGACCTTTCTACGATGCAGACCAGTTCACCGACCGCAGTGAGCGCTTTCTTGCCGCGGAAATGATCCGGGAACAATTGACCTTACGTTTACACCAGGAATTACCCTATGCACTGACCGTGCAGATTGAAGAGTTTAAACGCAAAGGAAAATTGCTGACAATTGGCGCCATCATTCATGTGGAAAGGGAAAGCCAGAAACAAATCACGATTGGTAAAAACGGTGCGGTACTCAAGCAGGTAGGTAGTGGGGCACGTATCGTGCTGGAGGAACTGTTTGGCGAAAAAATATTTCTACGGTTATGGGTCAAAGTAAGCAAGGACTGGTCGGACAGCGACAGGTTGATTGAACGATTTGGATACACAGACTAGATCCTTCAAGGTGATATGAATGGGCCGAATACAATTGGAACCGGCCTATGTTCTTCACAGCCGCTCTTTTCGTGAAACCAGCCTGATAGTGGAAGCATTCACGCGCGAGTACGGTCGCGTCGCCGTTGTCGCCCGCGGTGTAAAATCGGCCCGCTCACGCAGGCGAAACATCCTGCAGCCATTCCGGCCATTGTTACTTAGCTGGAACCAGAAAAGTGATCTGGGTACACTGACCGGTGTTGACCAGGTGGCATCTCCTCCTGCTTTGCAAGGTCAGGCATTGTATTGCGGCTTGTATCTGAATGAATTATTGATGCGTCTGCTGCATCGTGGTGACCCACATATCGAGGTTTTTGAGAGGTACCGTCAAATACTTTCCGAGTTGGCTTCAGATGCTTCACCACAACCGCTTTTGAGGGTATTTGAAAAACACCTTCTGGAGGCTACCGGTTACGCAATGTTGCTGGATCGGGAGCATAATGGGGGTGCTGAAATCCAGCCAGAATCATGGTATGAATATCAACCGCAACGTGGCCCCGAGTTACGTTCCGGACCAGGAAAGAACCGGGTTTCAGGTGCTACGTTGCTGGCCTTGCATGCTGAAATCCTGAATGAGGGTGATCTGCCTGAATTACGTATGCTGATGAGAAGCGTAATCGGCTATCATCTGGGTGATAAGCCGCTGGCAAGTCTGTCCCTGTTTTAAGCCTGGTTTTGCAGGCATTTTGAGAGGTAAAGCGTTATGCGATCCGGGAAATTATTATTGGGTGTCAATATCGATCATGTTGCAACCATTAGACAGGCTCGGGGTGCCAGTTATCCCAGTGTTCTTGAAGCTGCAAAAATTGCCGAAGCTGCGGGTGCCGATGCGATTACCGTACATTTAAGGGAAGACCGGCGACATATACAGGATCAGGAAGTGGTCGCACTGTGCAAACAGGTCAGTACCCGGGTCAATCTTGAAATGGCCGTGACCGATGAAATGTTGGCTATCGCTGAGCTGAACAGGCCGGCCGACGTTTGTCTTGTACCGGAAAAACGTGAGGAACTGACGACCGAAGGTGGCCTCAATGTCCTAACCCATTTTGACGCCGTAAAAAATGCTTGTAAAAGACTGGCTGCAGCAGGAATCCGTGTGTCACTGTTTATCGACCCGGATATCGCGCAACTGGATGCCGCATTGGCTTGTGGCGCACCGGTTGTTGAGTTACACACGGGCAGTTATGCAGACGCCGGTGAGTCGACGGTTGAAGCTGAGTATCAGCGAATAGTCAGGGCCGCTGAACACGGTGATTCGATTGGACTGCAGGTCAATGCCGGGCATGGATTACACTACCAGAACGTAGCACCGATTGTGCGTATTCCACAGTTGGTCGAATTGAATATTGGACATTCCATCGTTGCACAGGCGCTGTTTGTCGGTTTACACAAAGCCGTTGCAGATATGCTGGTATTGATGAAATAAAATGTACTTCCGGTTAATGGCATAGATCGCATTTCGTGATTCATTTTAAATAGCAGTTCATATCAGGATTTCAATACATGGGGCGTAGCCGAAAAAGACTATCTGATCAACCATTTGAGATGGATATCATCTCGCTTGATTTAAAGGGCTTGGGATTGGGTGTATATGACGAAAAGAAACTACACGTATTTGATGCCTTGGCGGGTGAAAAAGTTATCGCCAGACATTTGTTCGGTCGGAAAAACAGGGGTAAAGCGGAGACCCTGGAGGTCCTGAAGCCATCTGCTGACCGGGTCAGCGCACCTTGTCCATCTTTTGGTAACTGCGGTGCCTGTAGTCTGCAGCATATGTCAATGGATGCCCAATTGGCCCGAAAGCAGCGTGCGTTACTGCAGGCTTTTGGAGAAACGGGTAATGTCGAGCCGGTCGAGATTTATGCGCCGCTGGATGCGCCCCACTGGAACTATCGTCGCAAAGCACGACTTTCTGTGCGTGATGTTGCCGCCAAGGGCCGGGTCCTGGTGGGTTTTCGGGAACGTAACGGTCGCTTTGTCGTGGATATGGAAGCATGTCATATCCTGCATTCAGTTGCCGCAGATGCCCTGCCAAAATTGTCCCGGGTCATTGAAACCCTGGAATGCCGGTCCAGTATCCCCCAGGTTGAGGTGGCTTGTGGAGATACGAGCTGTGCGATGATTATCCGTCATCTCGAAGACTTGTCCACGGATGATGCTGAGAGTCTGAGAGCTTTTGCCCGCGAAACTGGTGTTGGTGTGTTTTTACAGGCCGCTGGTCCGGATAGCATAACGCTACTGGAGCCGCTTGATTTTCAGCTGGAATATGCGTTTGAAACGCTGGCACTGCGGTTTCACTTTGAACCTTTGGACTTTATCCAGGTTAACGGGCCATTGAACCAGCAAATGGTGAGGCGTGCTCTGGAGTTACTGGATCCGCAAGCCGGGGACAGGATACTCGATCTGTTCTGTGGGCTTGGTAATTTCACATTGCCGTTGGCACAACGCGCCGGTCATGTGACAGGTCTGGAAGGGTCTGACCAAATGGTTGAGCGCGGCCGCTCCAACGCGGCTCTCAATGGCCTGGAAAACGTGGATTTTCATACTGTTGATTTGTACCGGTCCGGTGATGCTGCACCCCCTCTGTCAGGACATTATAATAAAATACTGCTGGACCCTCCGCGTTCGGGTGCACAGGGCCTGTTGCCATGGGTCGCTGCCAGCGGCGTGAGCCGGGTTTTATATATTTCCTGCAACGCGGAAACGCTGGCTCGGGATGCCGGGATATTGGTTAATCAACATGGTTTCACTCTTGCCGGTGCAGGTATCATGAATATGTTCCCCCATACCCATCACAGCGAAGCTATTGCCCTGTTTGAGCGCACAACCAACGGAGTGAACCCATGACTGCTCCCGTTACGAAATCAGCGGCTGATAAGCCACTGGGGCCGGTATTGATTGGCCTGGCCGGTCTTGAAATCAGTGCCGAGGAGCGCACATGGTTATCTCACCCTGCAGTGGGCGGGGTGGTGCTGTTTACTCGCAACTACAGTGACCTGTCGCAATTGACCAGGCTCACCGCATCAATTTCCGAGAGTAGTGATCGGGATTTGTTAATTTGCGTTGATCATGAAGGCGGGCGTGTACAGCGTTTCAGGGACGGCTTCACGCGACTGCCGCCATTGGCTGTGCTAGGAAAGATGTATGCTGAATCAGCAAGCAACGCACTGGATTTTGCGTATCGGCATGGACGTGTTATGGCAACGGAGTTGTTGCTATGTGGTGTCGACATGAGCTTTGCACCGGTACTGGATCTCGGTGATCGCAGCGTGGTCATTGGTGACCGGGCATTTGCGGCGGATCCTGAAGCGATTATTGAGCTTTCTGATGCCTACATCGGCGGTATGCACGATGCCGGGATGGCTGCGACCGGCAAACACTTTCCCGGTCATGGCTCGGTGGTGGCAGATTCGCACACCGATGACGTTTGTGATCCGCGTTCATTTGAGCAGATTGAGCAGGCGGATTTAAAGCCGTTTGCAGCTTTAAGCGGGAAATTGGATGCCATGATGATGGCACATGTGCTTTACCCGAAGGTGGATGAGAAACCTGCGGGATATTCTCCCTATTGGATCAAGAGCATATTAACAGAAAAGCTGGCTTTTAAAGGTACGATATTTTCAGACGACCTGGGAATGTACGCCGCTAAAGTCGCGGGTGGTCTGATTGAACGGGTTCGCGACTCCCTGCTTGCGGGTTGTGATGCTGTATTGGTCTGCGACCCGGATGATGTCCGGCAATTACTGGCAAATGAAGCGCTTTGCTTAAGTCACGCGGATAATGCCTTAAGAAAGCTTAAGGGCCGGCTGAGTGCGACTCGCGAGGAAGTAGAGCGGGTCAGTGAATGGCGGCAATGGAAAAAAACTATTACACAACTGGAATTGGAGCAATCAAAATGGGTATGAGTAATCCCCCGGATCCGCGCACGTTACTGGAGAACTCACGGGTTCTGTTCAACCGTGAGGAAGTCGCCGCCGCAGTGCAGAAGATGGCAGATGAAATCAATGAATACTATGGCGATCAACCAATCATACTGGTCTCGGTTTTGACCGGTGCAATTATCCCGGCAGCCTGGCTGATTACAAAACTGAAAATGCCGATACAGATGGATTTTGTTCATGCAACCCGCTACCGAGGCGGATTGTACGGGGCTGAGCTGGAGTACCGTGTTCCTCCCCGCCTGGATCTGGAAGGTAAGCATGTACTGATTGTTGACGACATATTTGATGAAGGTAATACGCTGGCAGCAATCAAGGGTTCCGTTGAGAAACGCCTGGCGGGTTCGGTCAAGATGGCATCGCTTGTGCGAAAAGACCATGACCGTGGCCTGCCACGGGATTATGTTGATTTTATTGGCCTCGATGTACCGGATGTGTACGTTTTCGGTTGTGGGATGGATGCCTACGAAGAATGGCGGCATCTGGATGAAATACTGGTGCTGGAGTAGTGTCAACCCCGAAACGGCTGGGTCTGATCGGTGGCACGGGTCTCGATCACTTTGGCGAAGCGGTCGGGTCACATGAGATCACTGGCTCCTTTGGCGCGCCTTCAGCCAGCCTCGCAGAATACCGGATTGGCAATTTACAGGTGTTTTTTCTGCCACGTCATGGCGAGCAGCATCAATTCCCCCCACATGCGGTAAATTATGCGGCCAATGTGGATGCTTTCAGACAGTTGGAAGTCGAAGGAATTGTTGCCGTGAATGCAGTGGGTGGAATCTCAGAAAATTACCCGCCGGGGGCTTTAAGTTTTCCTGATCAATTGATTGATTATACGTGGGGCAGGGCGCACACTTTCAGTATGGCTGCCGGTGACGATTTGCAGCATACTGAGTTTGCATTGCCGTTTGAAGGCCGCATGCGACAGGCAATGATTAAAGCAGCCATCGCCGCAGGTATCAACACGGTGAACGGCGCTTGTATCGCCGTCACTCAGGGTCCAAGACTCGAAACCGCCGCCGAGATACGAAGGTTTAGTCAGGATGGATGCGACCTGGTGGGTATGACTTCCATGCCTGAAGCGGCACTGGCGAGGGAGGCCGGGCTGGATTATGCAAGTTTGTGTGTCACCGCGAACTGGGCTCCAGGGCTTGAACAGGAGCCTGTGACCATGGCCGCCATTGAAGCCACCCTTGCGCAGGCCATGATCCGCGTGCGCGAGTTATTGGAACAGTTGTTTGAGGAGTTTTCAGATGTCCACTGAGTCTAGTTTTTCACACTTGCTGGCGCCCCTTGATCTGGGTTTTACCACGCTGAGAAACCGTGTACTTATGGGCTCCATGCATACGGGGCTTGAAGATAAAAAAAAGGACTTTCCCAGGCTGGCCGCATACTTCGCTGAAAGGGCGGCAGGCGAAGTTGGGTTAATGGTTACCGGTGGTATTGCACCCGGTTTACGCGGCTCACTGATGCCATCTCCTTCCGGTCTTTTCAGTCGACTGCAGGTACCCAGGCATAAACTGGTAACTTCTGCAGTCCACGAAGCCGACGGTAAGATTTGTATGCAGATACTGCATGGCGGACGCTACAGCTACCATCCGCTAAGTGTGGCTCCCAGTGCGATCCAGTCACCGATAACACCATTCAAACCCAAAGCATTGTCTTCCAAGGGAGTGGAGAAACAGATTCAGAATTTCGTGCGGGCAACCAGGCTGGCCCTTGAGTCGGGTTACGATGGTGTTGAAATCATGGGCTCCGAAGGTTATTTCATCAACGAATTCACCACCACCCATGTCAACAAACGGACGGATCAATGGGGTGGCAGCACCCGTAACCGCTACCGGATCGCAGAAGAGATTCTCAGCCGCTGCCGTGAGGTCGCCGGCAAGGACTTTATTATTATCTATCGCCTGTCGATGCTGGATCTTTTGCCTGATGGTAATAGCTGGGATGAGGTTGTTGAGCAGGCCAAAATGGCCGAGGCCTCAGGAGCCACCTTGCTCAATACCGGTATTGGCTGGCATGAAGCACGTATTCCAACCATCGCAACCATGGTTCCCCGTGGTGCTTTTAGCTGGGTGACAGCGCGGATGAGGCCTGAGGTCAATATTCCGGTGATCACCACCAACCGGATCAATACGCCAGAGGTGGCTGAGGATATTCTGGCGCGGGGCGACGCCGATATGGTGTCCATGGCGAGACCCCTGCTTGCAGATGCGGAGTTTGTGAAGAAAACACGCCAGGGGCGGCCTGAAGAGATCAATATCTGCATTGCCTGCAACCAGGCTTGTCTGGATCACACCTTCAAGGGTAAAACCTGTTCCTGTCTGGTTAATCCGCGTGCCTGTCGCGAAACCGAACTGAACTATCTTCCCACCAACAACATAAAAGCGATGGCAGTAGTAGGGGCAGGGCCCGCTGGTCTCGCATTTGCAACGGTCGCCGCCCGGCGTGGTCATCGGGTTAGCCTGTTTGATCAGTCAGATGAGATTGGCGGCCAGTTCAACATGGCGAAGAAAATTCCAGGAAAAGAGGAGTTCAGTGCGAGCCTGGACTATTTCCGAGGTGAAGTTGAGCGTACCGAAGTCGATTTACAGTTGAATACCCGCATTGCAGCCGAAGATCTTGCGGGGTATGACGAGGTCATATTAGCCACCGGTGTGTATCCGCGGAAACTGGATTTGCCGGGTATCGATCACGATAAAGTCGTTTCTTATATCGATGTATTAAAAGGCCGGGTTAAGATCGGCCATCGCGTAGCGCTTATCGGTGCTGGTGGTATCGGCTTTGATGTTGCCGAGTTTTTAAGTAATCCTGATGAGCACGACATGTCGCCCGACACAATTGAGGAGTTTGCCAGTGAGTGGGGAATCGATATAAGTCTCACGGCCCGGGGTGGGGTTGAAGGCATAAAACCACAGCCTCCCAAATCACCGCGTGAAATCTGGTTATTGCAGCGCAGGGCCGGTAAGCCGGGTAAAACCCTCGGCAAAACCACCGGTTGGATACACCGGCTGAGCCTGCGGCATCGTGGTGTCCATATGATCGGCGGCGTGAATTATGAGTCAATAGATGACCAGGGCTTACACATCAGTATCGATGGACAAAGGCAGTGTCTTGAGGTCGACCATGTCGTGGTTTGTGCAGGCCAGGTCAGTAATCGTGACCTGGCGGAAACACTGGAAGGCAGGGGCTTATCAGTGCATTTGATCGGTGGTGCACAAAAGGCGTCAGAGTTAGACGCCAAGTACGCCATCCGTGAAGGAAGCGAACTCGCAGCGAGACTCTAGTGGTTCAATGAGGGCAGTTTCAAATTGCTCACTCGGCCTTTGGAAGGCTCAGGTGCAATACCAGCCAGCCACAAAACGCGGATGCCACTGAACCGGCTATCACACCGATCTTGAGTGCAGCGATATTTGAAAAACCGCCGTGCTCAAAAGCCAAACCGCCGATAAAAAGGCTCATGGTGAACCCCACCCCACAAAGTAATGCCACGCCGTATAACATGGGCCAAGTGGATCTTTCGGGTTTTTTGGCCAGGCCCAGACCGATCATCAGGGCGGTCATGCCAAACACTCCTATTTGTTTTCCAAAAAACAAGCCCATCACTATTCCGGTTGAAACCGTACCAACCACGGCATCGAGCCTTACCCCGGCGAACGGAAGGCCAGCGTTGGCGAAAGCGAATATAGGTAGTACACAATACGCAACCCAGGGGTGCAGTATGTGTTCCAAATGCCGGGATGGTGAATGATCATCACCGCCTTTTAAGGGAATAAATGCTGCCACCGCTATTCCGGCCAGCGTTGCATGGACACCTGATTTGAGTACGAATAACCAGATAAAAACACCAACGATAAGGTAGGCTGCCAGGCTTTGAACACCCAGTCGGTTGAGCGCAAAGAGGAGAACAATGCCGGCCCCTGCGGCCGCAAGCGAAGCCGTGCTGAGGTCACCGGAATAAAACACCGCGATGATGATAATCGCAGCAACGTCATCGAAAATCGCAATGGTCGTCAGGAAAATCTTCAGGCTGGCCGGTACCCGGCTGCCGAGCAGGCTCAGAATTGCAAGGGCAAAGGCTATATCGGTAGCTGTTGGCACTGCCCAGCCGTTGAGTCCCTCCGGGTTGTCACGATTGATCAGCCAGTAGATTGCGGCCGGAACGACAAGTCCACCGATAGCAGCTATTGCCGGTAGTGCAATCTGTTCTGGGCTGGAAAGGTCACCTTCAACTATCTCGCGTTTCAGTTCAAGCCCGACCAACAGGAAAAACACGGCCATCAGTCCGTCATTAACCCAGAGTACCAGTGGCTTGCTGACTCCGAAACTTTCGACCATAACTGTTATTTTCAGGTCTAGTAATTGAATGTATGCGTCAGCAAGGGGTGAATTGGCCAGTAACAAAGCCAGGATTGCAGACACAACCAGTATCAATCCACCAGCGGATTCCAGACGTAAAAACTCACGTAGTGCGCCGGTAACTTTGTGGGTAGTTTTGGTTATCATTTGTACACTTTTTCCATCATCTGGTAAATTCTAAATATTGCAGAATAACTAAACACGAAATATAATTCACGTAATGATCGCTGTCCCATGGGGGCTATATGAGTAACTGGACGATCTTTAGCAATCACGGTCATGTTTTAGTCTGCCTGACCCGCAATCCAGAAGCTCGACTTCGGGATGTTGCCGCCGATGTTGGTATCACCGAACGGGCAGTACAAAAAATTGTACGCGATTTACAGGACGGTGGCATGATTAGTATTACAAAAAATGGCCGCAGAAACTGTTATAGCATCCACAAAAAGCAGCCTTTGCGCCATCCGCTTGAGGCAGAGTGCAAGATAAAGGACCTGATCCGGGTTGTGAACAAAAAACCTGGACCGGTACAGCCGGGCACACTACAGGGAAGCGGAACCGGACGCGCTGTGAATCTTGAGTCCGAATCACGTGAAAATACGGTTGGTGCCGAATCAGACATTAAGGCAAAGCCACCATCAGAAACATCCAAATCAGGCAAATCGGACAAACCAAAGAAGGATATCACCGGCTCAGGTGGGTCCGAGGCCTCAGACACCATTGAAAGACAACAGGGATCGTTGTTCTAGGATGTCGAGCGCATCAATACAGGGATATAGCTGACAATGAAAAAAAAATGGATGATCTACGGGGCCAACGGTTATACGGGGAAATTAATTGCCAAAGAAGCCCGAAAGCGGGGTATGAAGCCGATACTGGCCGGGCGCAATGCTGAAAGTATCGAAGCATTTGCGGCTGAAACCGGTTTTGACTTCCTCGTCTTTGACCTTGACGATGCAATGGCGGTCAACGAGGCGTTGCAAGGGATTTCAATTGTATTGCACTGCGCCGGCCCGTTTTCAGCAACTTCCCAACCCATGATAGAAGCCTGCCTGAGAAACGGTTGTCATTACCTTGATATCACTGGTGAAATCAGCGTTTTTGCAAATGCTCACAAACAATCCGATGAAGCCCGGCATGCAGATGTCGTCCTCATGCCCGGGGTTGGTTTCGATGTTGTACCCACAGATTGTCTCGCGGCAACACTGGTGAAGGCATTGCCCGCAGCGACAGCTATCATCCTCGCATTCCAATCCGGTAGCCGTATGAGCCCGGGAACAGCTAAAACCAGTATTGAAGGTCTTGCAGGCGGTGGCTGCGTAAGAAAGGACGGTAAGTTGACCTGGGTGCCACTGGCCTGGAAAACACGTGAAATTCGATTTCCGCAAGGAAAAAGACTGGCGGTTACCATTCCCTGGGGCGATGTATTTACGGCATACATCAGTACGGGTGTGCCTGATATCGAGGTTTATATGTCGGTGCCGCCATCGTCTATCATGCAAATGAAACGGATGCGTATGCTGAAACCATTGTTGACCATGCAGTGGGTGCAGAACCTGATGAAAAGACGAGTGGAAAAGTCTGTCACTGGCCCGGAAATTGGCGAGCGACAGAACTCACAGATGCAGATATGGGGTGAAGTGACTACTGCTGACGGCCGAAATGTATCAGCGACAATGACAACACCTAATGGCTATGATGTCACTGTGACGGCCAGCCTGGGAATTGTAGAGCACCTGCTTGAAAATGACGTGGAAGGCGGGTTTTACACTCCCTCCCTTTTGGTGGGTTCAGATTATGCAGCCAGCCTGCCGGGCGTGAAGGTCAATATCAACTCTTGAATATTGAAACCTGCCCGCGGCAGGCATCCCGCAAGCCTGAGGCCAATTTTCCATACTCAGCTTCGCGGCACCGGATATTCAGGGTCAGACCGTCATTGTCATAGGACTCTTCCAACTTCTCCGCTGAAAATTGATCTAACAGCCCGTGTAATGTGGATGCCCATTCAAAGCCGATCTTGATGGTGTACTCTGACATTGGGAATGATTCGATGACGGCGGCCCTGTCCAAACATTTTGCCGTTGTTCCTGAATAAGCCCGCACCAGTCCTCCGGCACCTAGTTTTATACCACCAAAGTAACGGGTGACCACGACCATTACATTTTCCAGGTTGCGGTGCTCGATGACATTTAGCATAGGCCGTCCGGCGGTTCCAGAAGGTTCGCCGTCATCGCTTGAGCGAACCTGGAAATTAATTCGCCATGCCCAACAATTATGGCTCGCCTGAGGATCAATCACTGACTTATAGAAATCCAGTGATTCGGTCTGTGATGTGACACGGGCTGCATGGCCGATAAACCGGCTTTTCTTAATAATCTCTTCAAAAGTTGCCTGTTT
>JAOUCZ010000250.1 GCA_029859505.1 Lysobacterales bacterium
CTTGTGGGACATGATCATGTCATCAACCTATGACTTTGCAGAGCCTGGCTTTATCATGGTTGATCGCATCAATGAAATGAATAACAACTGGTTTTGCGAGAATATCCGTGCAACCAACCCTTGCGGTGAACAACCTTTACCGCCCTATGGTGCCTGCCTGCTTGGTTCAATTAACCTGACACGTTTTGTCGAACGGCCTTTCCTGGATAACGCTGAGTTCAACTGGGAAGAGTATCGCAAGGTCGTCAAGGTTTTTACACGCATGCTTGATAATGTGGTTGAGATCAATGGTCTGCCGCTTGGTAAGCAGCGTGATGAAATCGAACGTAAACGCCGACATGGCATGGGGTTTCTGGGCCTGGGATCCACACTGGTATTGTTAGGTATGAAATACGGTTCACAGGAATCGCTTGAGTTTACGGACAAGGTTGCCCGTGAAATGGCCCTTTCCGGGTGGCAGGAGTCACTGGAATTGGCCAGGGAAAAAGGCCCCGCCCCGTTGATGAATGAGGAATTCATGGTCGATGCGGCGATGTTGCGCAAAAGACCGGAAATGGCAGATGACGGTTACCAGCTGGGAGATAGGGTCAGTGGTTCAGTACTGCATGCGAAATACAGCCGGTATATGCAACAGATTGCGGAGCTTGCACCCGAATTAATCGATGCACTGGCAGAGGAGGGCGGTCGTTTCACGCACCATACCTCTATTGCGCCAACCGGTACAATTTCCTTATCACTCGCAAACAATGCTTCAAATGGAATCGAACCCAGCTTTGCGCATCATTACAGTCGAAACGTCATCCGGGAAGGTAAAAAGAGCAAAGAGAAAGTGGAGGTTTTCAGTTATGAACTGCTGGCCTATCGTGAACTGGTGAATGCGAATGCGATGCCCGGTTCGGATGATGAAAATACAAAGTTGCCAGATCAATTCATTACCTCTGAGGACGTCTCTCCAGCCGAGCATGTTGATATCCAGGCAGCGGCACAGAAGTGGATCGATTCATCCATTTCCAAGACTGCCAATGTGCCGACTGATTATGCCTACGAACAGTTTAAGAATATCTATACCTATGCTCATAGCAAAGGCCTCAAAGGGTGTACCACTTTCCGGTTTAACCCGGAGGCTTTCCAGGGTGTGCTGGTAAAAGAGGACGACCTTGCAAATACAACCTATCGTTTTGTCCTCGAAGATGGTGAAGTGGTTGAAGTAAAGGGTAATGAAGATATTGAATATGATGGTGAGGTACATACCGCTGCCAATCTTTTTGATGCTTTAAAAGAGGGTTATTACGGAAAGTTTTAGTTGGAAAATTGAATAAATGACGATCAAGATTAATAAACACATTGCCGGTTATGAAGTAGTAAAACCGGAAGAAGAGCTGGCCGCCATGGCGCTTGCTGCTGAAGAAAAGGAAGCTCGCAACTCAGCCAAGGTTATTCGCATGACTGAAAAAATCATGCGTCCCGAAGGTATGGAGTCGCTCGAAGGCTCAACCTATAAAATTAAAACGCCTCTTGACGATCACGCGATGTACGTGACCATTAACGATATCATTCTCAACCAGGGGACTGTGCATGAACAACGCAGGCCTTTTGAGATTTTCATCAACTCCAAGAACATGGATCACTTCCAGTGGATCGTGGCATTGACCCGTTTGATGTCGGCTGTTTTTCGCAAGGGTGGTGATGTCACTTTCCTGGCTGAAGAGTTGCAGGCGGTTTTCGACCCGAAGGGTGGTTACTTCAAGCCTGGTGGCAGGTTCATGCCTTCGATTATCGCCGAGATTGGCGATGTGATAGCGCATCACATGCAAAAAATCGGTTTGATGCAAAAGGAAGAACTTTCTGAACAGCAAAAACTGATTCTGGATCAGAAACGTGCTGAAGCCGAGAGTGCTCTGGAAACAAAATCAACGGTTGCGTCACCCGGAGAGGAAGCCGGTTACCCCGCCTCAGCCACCTTGTGTAATAAGTGTAATACCAAGGCCGTGGTGGTTATGGATAATTGTGCGACCTGTCTGTCGTGCGGGTACTCCAAGTGCGGGTAAGGGTCGGGGCAGGCGTATAGCCTGCCACCGTCCCTATTCCAAAAACTCTACTTTCAACCATTCAATGACATTCGCTGCTATTATGAATGTATGTTGCTGCCCAGAGAATTCATAAAAGCCAAGCGTGACGGCCGGGAATTGACCGCTGGCGAAATAGGTGACTTTGTTCGCGGTATCGCGGGCGGGCAGGTCAATGACGCCCAAATAGGCGCTTTCGCGATGGCCGTGTATTTCCAGGGCATGAGCATGACGGAGCAGTCGGAGCTCACCCTGGCCATGCGTGATACAGGTCATCGTATGGAATGGCCAGATCTTGATGGTCCGGTTCTCGATAAACATTCCACCGGCGGTGTCGGTGACCTGGTCAGCCTCATCCTGGCCCCGTTGCTAGCTGCTTGTGGAGCCTATATACCAATGATTAGCGGTCGTGGCCTTGGCCACACCGGCGGTACCGTGGATAAGTTGGAAAGTATTCCCGGCTTTGATGTCCACCCCTCTGAAGACAGATTCAATCAAACTGTGCGGCAAGCGGGATTTGCCATGACTGCTCAAGGTGGTGATCTCGCACCGGCAGACGGGCGGATGTACGCGGTGCGCGATCTAACTGCCACGGTTGATTCCATACCACTGATCGTGGCGTCCATTCTTTCCAAGAAACTGGCAGAAGGGCTTGATGGCCTGGCACTGGATATTAAAACCGGCAACGGCGCATTTATGTGTGAGCGTAACCAGGCCAGAGATTTGGCTTCAAATCTGATTGAGGTTGCCGGGCTGGCGGGTCTGCCCTGCCGTGCATTGATAACAGACATGAACCAACCCCTGGCCCGTAGTGCAGGCAATGCTTTGGAACTGATGGAAACCATCGAGTTTCTCAGGGGCGACTATCGTCAGCCACGCCTGGAAGAGGTGATTTTGTCATTGGGCGCGGAAATGCTATTACTGGGTGGCCTGGAGAAAAAACAGAAAAAAGCACGATTAATACTCAACACTGTGCTTGACTCAGGGTTGGCCGCAGAGACCTTTGCGCGCATGGTGAGTATGCAGGGTGGACCGGCTGATTTACTGGATCAACCGGAAAAGTACCTGGCAAGGGCTCCAGTGGTGCGTGCATTACCGGCCTGGATCGATGGCTGTGTAGAATACATGGATACCCGGGCGATTGGCCTTACTATTGTTAACCTCGGTGGTGGTCATAAACGAATTGATGACATTATTGATCACCGGGTTGGACTATCGGATTTTTGCCTGGTCGGTGATAAAGTTAACGAGGGTGATCCATTGCTTGTCATTCACGCAGCGAATGAAACAGATTGGCAGGCGGCAGCTGAAACACTTTTAGAGGCTATCGTCCTGGGTCGTTCGAAGGATGCTTTACCCGCCGTTTATGAACAATTTTCATGAGCAGGTTAATTACCGTCAAAACATAAATTGAACAAGGATCAAATGATGATCGGAACACCACATATTGGCGCATCAAAAGGACAGATTGCGGATACAGTGCTGATGCCGGGCGACCCTTTGCGGGCCAAGGCCCTGGCTGAAAATTATCTTGATGATGTGGAACTGGTTACAAGTGTACGCAATATGTTTGGGTTTACCGGGACATTCAAGGGAGAATCGGTTTCGATCATGGGTTCCGGCATGGGTATGCCATCGATCAGTATATATGCCCATGAATTATTTGATTATTATGGTGTGAGCCAGATCATTCGCGTTGGTACCTGCGGAGCTTTGTTCGCTGATATGCAGGTGGGGGACCTGATTTTGGCGAGTGCTGCAAGTACCGATTCTGCAATGAATCGCGAAAGATTCGGTGATTGGGATTTTTCAGCCAGTGCGGATTTTGAACTGTTACGCAAGGTGCATGAAGAAGCGCTGAAAAAGGGCCTCAAGATCAGAACCGGTAATGTATTTTCTTCAGACTGGTTTTATCACCCAGATGAAACATTTATCGAAAAAGTGCAGAAAATGGGTATCCTCGCCCTGGATATGGAATCCGCTGCACTGTATGCGCTGGCGCATCAACATGATAAACGGGCACTGACAATACTTTCGGTAAGTGATGTCATCCCTACCGGTGAGCAGGCGTCTCATGAAACCCGGCAGAATGCATTTGGTGCGGCTATCGAAGTAGTGTTGGACGCGGCACTTGAAACAGGGACCGATGCGTGAGCAAAGTTGAGAAGGCCATTGCGAAACTATACGCCCAGGCGCGATTAGCCAGCGATAATGCTTATTCACCCTATAGCGGTGCGAAGGTCGGGGCCTGTGTTGTGGATGATGATGGCAATGTCTATTCCGGCTGCAATGTTGAGAACGCGTCTTTTGGTTTGACTCAATGTGCGGAGCGCAATGCGCTTGCCGCAGCAGTTGCTCACGGTATGAAACCTGGCGCTGCCCAAACGCTTTTAATCTATGCAACCGGTTTTGATTCGCTGGCGCCATGTGGTGCCTGCCGGCAAGTGATGAGTGAGCTGCTGGCTGATGATGCCACGGTAATTTCCTGTCACAGTGAAACCGATTATCGCAGTTGGTCGATTGTGGAGTTGTTACCGCATCCATTTGTCCTAAGCTAAAGGAAAAAAAACAATGATAAATTCCAGGAACTCGCGTCGGAAGTTTCTAAAATCCAGTGGGTCCGTACTGGGCGCCTCATGGCTTGCAGTTAACATGCCGCTGGTCGTGTCTGCCAGCCAGACCGCTGCAAAAAACAAGGAGGCCGGGGCCGGTTTTGAGAACCTGTCTGCGAAAGAAGCCGTTGAACTCAGCGCGATTGTCGATCAGATCATTCCAGCCGACGAGACTCCGGGAGCGAGTGAAGCCGGAGTGGTCTACTTCATTGATGTCGCTCTTGGTAGTTTCATGAGTGACGCCGCACCCAGGCTCAGGCAAGGGCTTGAAGAGTTGCAGCACAAGACAAAATCGGCCTATCCTGACAGCATCAGGTTCTCTGAACTGCCTTTTGAGCAGCAAACCGAAATACTCAAGTCAGTCGAGAACACTCCTATGTTTGCCATGTTGCATCTTATGACCCTGTTTGGAATGTTTTGTCTGCCGTCCTACGGTGGTAACCGTGACAACAGCGGGTGGAACCTTATCGGATTTGATCATCGCCACGCCTGGCAACCACCGTTTGGGTATTACGACACAGATGTTCACGGTCAGCTTCCTGCGGGAGGTGATGATCATGAGCACATCTGAGAGTCTGCCAAAATTCAAAACACGGGAGGAAGTGGATTTCGTCATCGTTGGATCGGGTGCAGCAGGTGGTGTGCTGGCCAGGGAATTATCCACCAATGGTTTTAGCGTGGTGGTACTGGAGCAGGGGCCATACCGCACAGCGGCTGATTTCAAGCACGATGAGA
>JAOUCZ010000333.1 GCA_029859505.1 Lysobacterales bacterium
CAGGTTCCCCTTCTAGATGGCGCCGGCTAACCAGGACACCGGGTAAGGGCCGAAAAGGCTGGAAAAGGAATTGGCGCCCACAAAGAATTCGTGCCCCTTGCCCAGTTCGATGCCCTCCCCTTCGAATCCGGTGGGCATCGCGATGGCTTCGGGCCAGTTCTGCTCCGCCACAGCTCCCATTGAGAGAGTGCAAAATACAACCGCGAGTATACGTGTGAGTAATACTTTCATGATGTTCTCCTTGACTATAGTGTGGTCGTTTTAGATGCACTATTAGGCGCAGCCTTAGTCTCCTCTCTATAGATTAAATTTACGATTTACCTCAACCTCTCTGGAAACCATGCTTCTCGATAGTTCCTCATTCCTGGCAAGCACCACGGAATTCCTGAAAAAGAATCCGCGCTAGGATACATATTAGGCAGTCGGTGCGGATACTGCGTGATCAGAAGGCAATAATTTGCTGACAATTTGCTGAAAAAACCTCTGAAAACCAGTAACAACGTAAATCAGCAAGTCATTGCTCAGTAATATCATTCACTTTTAAGGAAAGGAGATTCTAATGAAGTCAGTAAAGTTCTTACTTTTAATCATGCTCCTTTGGCCGGAAGCCGATATAAGTTGCGCTGAAATTTATCCTTATTCTATAGCTGCTTTCTGGTCGATAGCTGACATTCAGAAGCAACAACTTCCCAAACGCTGAAATGCGGGCAAAAGTAAATTACTGGGCGTTGAGTCGTGTGCTGCAAATCGGTGAAGAATTAACCTGCCCACCCTGTGCAATGCACGGCTTGCCTCGGAAAACAGCCCGCAACCAAAAACCGAATTATGTGGAAAAGCGTGCATCCTGGGGGGAACAGAGTATCCGACCAACAGGGCAGCGCAGATTAACAAGACGGTTTTAACGTTCCTTCTGTTGTAAAGACTCAGGTTTTAGTATTGACCATTGTTTTATGAGTGTAAGTACAGGAGGGATTTTAAAGAGCATTATGATCACAGCAGGCACATACCCACCTGCTAGCATTAACCTTGGCAAGGATAAGCGAGGCATGACTCTGTAATTCAGGGGCATAGTACAAGACGAATATGGTATTTCTCGAGAGGATGTTCATTGGGTTATCTCATCAAAAGATTCATCGGCAAAAGCAACTGGCGGCCCATCGAAGCAGGAAAATATTCTTCCTGAAGGGCTATCCTATAGCGTGGGACCGACCGGAAAAGATGAATCAGATTTACTCGAATCTGGCGAGGTTGACGCACTCTTTCATGCTGCTGAACCTAGAGCTTATATGCAGGGCCATCCCGATATTGCTCGAATTTTTCCTGACTCTCGAGCCACTGAGCAAGCGTATTTTTCCAATACGGGTATCTTCCCCATTATGCATTCGGTTGCTATAAAAAAGGATGTATTAGAAGAAAATCCTTGGTTGGCAGAAGCTGTTTTTAATGCCTATTCCCAAGCCAAGCAGAAAACTTACGAATATTTGACCAAGGCCGCTTGGTATAAAACTTCGTTGCCTTGGGTATCGCAGAATTTGGAAGATACACGCAAGATAATGGGTAAGAATTTTTGGACATATGGGATGAATGAACCCAACCGAAAAACACTCGATACGATGTTTCGCTATTCCTATGAGCAAGGGCTATGCAATAGGAAACTGACAGTTGAGGAGTTGTTTCACCCCTCTGGTCTTGAACTAATGGAATCTCTTGGGTGAGGGGTCATATATTGCCTTAATAACAAGACGCCTAAATGCATAACTATATCTGGCCTATTCTATAGCTGCTTTCTGGTCGTAAAGCGACCTTCTCCGAAGGAGGTTTTGGATAAGCTTAAAGGTCGCTAACCGGCCAGTCGCGGCCTTTGCAATCAGTTTTGATTCTGACCCCAAATGTTGTTAAATGTACCTGGACAGCACGCGATCACTCGGGCTGATAGGTGGCCCTGGGAAATAGTATGGAATCGAGACCAGGTAACTCAAAGGCAGTGCAAACTATGTCCGCTCGCACGTGGATCCGTTTGGTTGTGATGTATCTCTCCATCCCACTAATTCTATTGGGGTGTGGAGGGGATTTTGGTTGGTGGCAGGCCTGGGTCTATTCTCTGCTGATCGTTGCCGCTGGTATAGGGGGGCGCATGTGGGCTGAACAGCGACATCCCGGACTGACGGCCGAACGACAAAACATTGAAAACATCCAAAACGCAAAAGCCTGGGACAAAGTGCTTGCTCCACTGATGGCGGTGAGTTTTAGCTTCCCACTGGTCATTGTAGCAGGGCTGGATCACCGCCATGGCTGGTCTCCCGATTTTCCGCTATGGCTCATCGTGCTCGGCTTTATCTTGATCTCGCTCGGATACGCTTTCGCTACGTGGGCATTGGCCGAGAACCGATTTTTTTCCAGCGTGGTGCGTATTCAGACGGATCGAGGACATGTGGTGTGTGAAACCGGTCCATACCGGGTTGTGCGGCATCCGGGTTACGCTGGAAATATTCCGCCACTGGTGGGCATTGTGTTGGCCTTAGGCTCGGTGTGGACGCTTGTTCCGGCCGCTGTGGCGTTGATCATCGCATTGATCAGAACCGCGCTGGAAGACCAGACTTTACAGGAAGAGTTGCCGGGCTATCGAGACTATGCACGACGCGTGCACTATCGGTTGATTCCAGGGATTTATTGAGGAACCCCGCCGCCACTATTGTCCGTCTTCGGCACTTTGTAATGCTGAATATCACATCTGGTGTGTAGCCGCTTACCAGCCCTAACCGGAATATTTGCTCTTGTAGTAAATGGGCTTTGCCCATTCTCATAGCCATCACTTCGCACATAGTTCAGTAGTGGTTCATTACATCGCGGATTAATACTCACAATCTAAATCTGTATTATCATCTGTGGCTGAACCTAAACATTCTTACTGCAGACAAGGAGGTCCGCATAATGTCGAAAAACCGTATAGTCCTTTCCATTGTCACAATGATTTCTTTCGCATCTCTTTTTTCCGCCACATTGCTGGCAGACCCACCAAAAAACAAGGGTAAACCGGACAAGACTAACAGCGAAGAAAGGGCGGACAAGTATAACTTCAGTGCCGATGCTGACCTCTCTGTCATGGTGACCGCGGGCATTAGTATCGGAGATGCGCGCAGGCTGGCTTCCAAATATAAACTCACGAGCGGCAAGCCTTTGCCACCTGGTATACGCAAGAACCTCGCCCGCGGCAAACCCATGCCGCCCGGAATCCAAAAAACGCGAATGCCGGATGCATTCATTAACCAGTTGCCTGACCACGAGGGGTTCGAGTGGCAGCAAGCAGGCACAGACTTGGTTTTGGTTGTTACAGGCAGCCTCGTAATATCAGACATATTGGAAGGTGTCTTTGACTAAATATCATAAGATCTTCCCTACTCGGTTGCCATTCACGTTGATCTGAGTTTTTCTCTCTGAACGTCGGCTGTTGACCGATACCGGTAGGTCGTTTTGTTGGAAATCACGCTTGGTGAATAGCAGCTTACCGCTCTGAACCGGCCCCTCATATCCGGTCGTAGCCAATAGCAACTG
>JAOUCZ010000052.1 GCA_029859505.1 Lysobacterales bacterium
TGCTGCGCTCGGAGGCTGTATGGCCAGTCGACAGCGTATGATTGAATCCAATCTGCGTCTGGTCGTTAAGGTCGCCCGCGCCTATATCAACCGGGGTCTGCCGTTGTTGGACCTGATTGAGGAAGGGAACCTGGGCCTGATTCGCGCTGTTGAAAAGTTTGACCCCGAAAAGGGATTCCGGTTTTCTACCTATGCGACCTGGTGGATTCGGCAATCGGTTGAACGCTCAATAATGAATCAATGCCGTACGGTCCGCTTACCGATTCACGTGATACGCGAACTCACAAGCTATCTGCGTGCAACCCGCGAACTTGAACAGGAAATTGGCCGGCGTCCCGCAGTTGATGAAGTTGCCACTAAACTGGATAAGCCCAGTGATGCGGTGTATTCGCTATTCAGGTTTAATGAGTCCACATCCTCTGCCGAAGGTTCATCGGAATACAACAGTTCAATTTTGGATTCAATTGCAGATGATCATAGCCATAACCCTGAAAACGAATATGCCGAGCAAGCCGCAGGTGAGTTACTGGGGCATTGGCTAGAGTTACTGCCTATGCAGCAGCGTATTGTTGTTGAGCACCGGTTTGGTCTGCATGGCCAGGGGCGCCGGACACTTGAAGAAGTTGGTGAGTTGCTTGGTGTTACCAGGGAACGGGTGCGGCAGGTACAACTTGCTGCCTTGACGAGGCTACGGGAAATTTCCAGGAGAGAAGGTGTTCTGGAAACTCCTTTTATGGAGTAAGGGGCAACAACGCGGCAACCACCTGGCGCCCTTCAGAAGCCAGAACATTAAAAGTCCGGCAGGCAGCATCCGTTGTCATGACCTCAAAACCAACATTGCGGCGGAAGAAATGAACCTGGGTAGCCGGTGGTAAGAAGACCTGGGTTTTGCCGGTCCCGATCAATATTACTTCCGGTTCCATGTCGAATATTTTTTGCAGGTTTTCTTCATTTATATCACTTACAGATGTTACATCCCATTCCGGCACAATTCGCTGTCCGGAAATAATAAATGGTTTATTGAACAGGTTTTCGTGAACACGAATACCGCTTTCACTGACTGAACGTATGAAGAACTGGTTTTCAGGTACTTCCAGATTGAATTCCACGCGCCTGATACTCCTTCAGATTGAAATTGGCGTTGTCGGCGGATTCCCAAATAGATAAATAGTGTCTGTAGCGGGCATTAACCAGGGTTGATTACAGGTTTTTCCGGGTGCTTCCGGTAGTAGCAGGCGACCTGACCGATGGTTTGTACCAGTTCAGCCTTACATTTTTTGGCGATACTGAGTGCCCAGGCTTTACGTTCCTCGCGTTCGCCCCTCAGTTTTACCTTAATGAGTTCATGATCGTTTAATGCACGCTCGATCTCGGCAACAACCGTATCACTCAGGCCTTTGTCAGCGACAATCACAAGCGGTTTCAGGTGGTGAGCCTGACCGCGTAAATTCTTTTTCTGCGCTGCTTTTAATGACATCTGGTTGTTCCTGTTGTGGCAAACTCCCATTTTAACACCGTGAGAATTTAAACGGGGTCTATAAATGTTGTCAGAGTAAAGTGCCTAAGTAAATCAGAATACCGGGAGTTGAACCTTGATGGTACCCGTCTGACACCGTACCCTGATCTCTAAAATCTACTGAACTGACGGGAAATGGTTCTATGGCAAAAAGCAAAAGTAGCCGTCGCTGGCTGGCGGAACATTTTGATGACCAGTACGTCAAGATGGCCCAGCAGCAAGGTTTACGCTCCAGGGCGGCATTCAAGCTGATGGAACTGGATGAAAAATACCATTTACTGCGTAAGGGAATGCGCGTGGTTGATCTTGGCTCCGCACCAGGTAGCTGGACACAGGTGGTGCAACGGGCGTTAGCAGGTAGCGGGCAGATCATTGCCCTGGACATTTTGCCGATGGATTCGCTGGAGAATGTCAGCTTTATTCAGGGTGACTTTACGGAAGATGAACCTTTGGCACTGTTGGAGGAAGCATTGAACGGTCAGCATGTTGATCTTGTGTTGTCGGACATGGCACCCAATATGAGTGGGATGGGTGCGGTCGATCAACCACGGGCAATGTACCTGGCTGAGCTTGCACTGGCATTTGCTGAAAACTGGTTGGAACCTGGCGGTAGTTTTATTGTGAAGGTGTTTCATGGTGAAGGTTTTGACAGTTTTGTGAAGAATACCCGGTCTTTGTTTGAGAAGGTGCAGGTAAAGAAGCCGGCAGCTTCCAGGCCACGTAGCAGGGAAGTTTATATACTGGCGCATCGGCGCAAGTTACAATGAAAGTCCGTTATCAGTAGCGTTGTGCGTTTCTGATTATTTTTTGTGAGGATAAACGATTGAATGATATGTTAAAAAATGTGATTACCTGGGGCATTATCTTATTGGTGCTGATGTCCATATTTAATCACTATGGCAATGTCGGAACCACACCCGATGAACTCACCTACTCGGATTTCCTCAATAATGTGCGCAATGGCACGGTAGCTGAAGTCACGATAAGCAGTACCTCTGAAGGTAATACCATCCAGGGTCTCGATGTGAACGGCAAAGAGTTTCAAACCTTTGGTATGCCGGATCCACGCCTGGTCGATGACCTGGTTGAAAATAATGTAGAGATTTCCGCCGAGCCACCCAAAGAGCGATCCGTAATTCTGGATCTTTTAATCAATATAATACCGGTCCTTTTACTGGTCGGTTTGTGGGTGTATTTTATGCGCCAAATGCAGGGCGGCGGCGGTGGTCGTGGTGCCATGTCTTTTGGCAAGAGCAAGGCAAAACTTCAGGGTGAAGACCAGATCAAGGTCACTTTTGCCGATGTAGCAGGTGTTGAAGAGGCCAAGGAAGAAGTAGAAGAACTGGTAGAGTTCCTGCGAAACCCGGGCAAATTTCAGAAACTCGGTGGTCATATTCCACGCGGTGTTTTGATGCTGGGTTCACCCGGAACCGGTAAAACTCTGTTGGCCCGTGCAATTGCCGGTGAGGCCAAAGTGCCGTTCTTTTCAATTTCCGGTTCCGATTTCGTAGAAATGTTTGTTGGTGTTGGCGCGTCTCGAGTACGTGATATGTTTGACCAGGCCAAAAAACATGCGCCTTGCATTATTTTTATTGATGAGATCGATGCGGTTGGACGGCACCGTGGTGCCGGTCTTGGTGGCGGACATGATGAGCGTGAACAGACATTGAACCAGTTGCTGGTTGAAATGGACGGTTTTGAAGGTGGTGAAGGCGTCATTGTTATTGCTGCGACCAACCGTCCGGATGTACTTGATCCAGCCTTGTTGCGTCCTGGCCGTTTTGACAGACAGGTGGTTGTGCCCCTGCCGGATATCCGTGGCCGCGAAGGCATTTTGAAAGTACATATGCGGAAGGTGCCACTGGGTGATGATGTCGAACCCCGTAGGATTGCCCGTGGAACACCCGGTTTTTCAGGCGCAGATCTCGCTAACCTGGTCAATGAGGCCGCATTATTTGCTGCCCGGGAAGCTGCCAAGACGGTTTCCATGGACCACTTCGAACGAGCCAAGGACAAGATTATGATGGGTGCTGAGCGGCGCTCGATGGTCATGTCTGAGAAAGAGAAGAAACTCACGGCCTATCATGAGGCCGGTCACGCAATCGTCGGGCGTCTGGTACCTGAGCACGACCCGGTTTACAAAGTAACCATCATTCCACGTGGACGCGCCCTGGGTGTGACCATGTTCCTGCCCGAGCAGGACAAATACAGCATTTCGCGGTTACAACTGGATAGCCAGATGGCCAGTCTGTTTGGCGGGCGCGTAGCCGAGGAACTGATTTTTGGAGCTGAGAATGTGACGACAGGTGCCTCCAATGATATTGAGCGCGCTACCCAGATTGCCCGTAACATCGTCACCCGATGGGGTTTATCCGAGGCCCTGGGGCCGTTGACCTACGCTGAAGACGATGAAGAAGTTTTTCTTGGCCGTTCGGTGACACAGCACAAGCATGTCTCCGACGAGACCGCACGTAAGATTGATATCGAGATACGCACGATTGTGGATACAGCGCATGACGTGGCAAGGGTTCTGGTATCAGACAACCGGGACAAGCTGGAACTCATGACCGACGCGTTGATGAAATATGAAACCATTGATACAAAACAGATAGATCAGATCATGGAAGGAAAGGTTCCGGACCCACCCGCGGGCTGGGATGATTCGGGTCCAAATGGTGACAAGAAGAATCAAGGTGAATCAGTAGGCGACTCGTCAGCAGATGACGGAGACAGCCCCACCATTGGCGGACCGGCTGAACTACACTGATATAGTTTGCAGTATTCAGTGATAGCTTAAGAGAATACAGCGCTGCTTCAGCGCTGTTTTTTTGAGTACGAAAATGACCTTCAAAACAACTACATCATCCAGTGGTACCGGTCGCACACTTGACTGTGCCGGCAAAAAGCTCGTACTTGACCGTACCAGGATCATGGGCATCCTCAACCTGACACCGGATTCATTTTCCGACGGTGGATTATGGCTAGATAAAACCCAGGCCATTGAGCACTCCCTGGCCATGCAGGGTGCCGGAGCAGATATCATCGATGTTGGCGGGGAATCTACACGCCCCGGCGCGCAGGATGTATCAGTACAGCAGGAACTGGACCGTGTTATCCCGGTTATTGAAAGTATCGTCTCGCAACTCGAGATTCCGGTATCCATTGACACCAGCAAGCCCGAGGTGATGCGTGAGGCCGTGAGCGCAGGAGCCGGAATGATCAATGATGTTTACGCTTTGCGTCATAAGGGCGCATTGGCAGCAGCAGCTAAGTTATCAGTGCCGGTTTGCCTTATGCACATGTTGGGAAATCCCCGAGTAATGCAGAACAACCCCGTTTATGATGATGTGGGTGCCGAGGTGACGACTTTTTTGCTGGAGCGTGCACGATTATGCGAGAGTAGTGGAGTATCAAAGGAAAACATTGTGCTGGATCCGGGTTTCGGTTTTGGTAAGACTTTGCAGCAAAACATTGCACTCTTTCACGCATTGCCAGAGCTTATGTCCAATGATTTTCCGTTGTTGGTTGGCGTGTCCCGCAAAACCATGATCGGTCAAATGACAGGCAGGGAGATACCCGGGCGTGTCGCGGGCTCCATTACCGCTGCCGCACTCGCAGCACGGATGGGTGTGGCGATCGTCAGGGTGCATGATGTGGCTGAGACGAGTGACGCACTAAAGGTAGCGACTGCACTTTCGCAAGGTTGAGCGTAAAATGTCCGACATGAAAAACAGATACTTTGGAACTGACGGTATTCGTGGCCGTGTGGGTGATACACCGGTAACGGCTGATTTCATGTTACGGTTGGGGCGTGCGGCAGGTAAGGTGCTGGCCGGAGGGGATTCGCGCTCGGTTGTCATTGGTAAAGACACACGAATATCAGGTTATATGTTTGAGTCGGCTCTAGAGGCAGGTTTGGCTGCTGCGGGTGCCAATGTGGCGCTGCTTGGACCGATGCCAACGCCCGCCATCGCCTACCTGACACGAACGCTGCATGCCTGTGCTGGAATCGTCATCAGCGCTTCACATAATCCCTTTTACGATAATGGAATAAAATTCTTTTCCGCCGAGGGTGAAAAATTGCCCGACGAAACAGAACAAGCCATTGAAAAAGAACTCGCACAACCTTTCTCAACCGTCGCCTCAGAAAAAATGGGGAAAGCCACTCGTATTGATGATGCGGCCGGTCGTTATATTGAATTTTGCAAAGGCACCATACCCTTCGAAATAACGTTGCGTGGTCTCAAAATTGTTGTCGATTGTGCTAATGGTGCGACCTATAAGGTGGCTCCAGCCGTATTTGAGGAACTTGGGGCCAATGTAATTACAGTAGGTGTCAATCCGGATGGGTTGAATATCAACGAGAAATGCGGCTCGACCTATCCGGAGTATGTCAGTCAGGCGGTACTTGAGCATGGTGCGGATCTGGGTATCGCCCTGGATGGCGACGGCGACCGCGTGGTCATGGTGAATGCAAGGGGTGAAGTCGTCAATGGGGACGAGTTGCTTTATATTCTCGCCACAGACCGGCAGGACAAGGGTCTGCTTCAGGGTGGAGTGATTGGAACAGTGATGACTAACTTTGGTCTGGAAATGGCACTGAAGAAGCGAGACATCCCGTTCATGCGTTCTCCGGTTGGTGACCGTCATGTACACAAAGCGCTTGTTAGAAATGGCTGGACGCTGGGCGGGGAGGCTTCCGGTCACCTGTTATGTTTAGACAGAACCAGTACAGGTGATGGTATTGTCAGTGCCTTGCAGGTGCTTGAGGTTATGGTCAGCAGCGGAAAAGGGCTTGCTGAACTAACAGCAGATGTACAGAAATTGCCGCAAGTCATGATAAATGTACAGACCAGTGAAGCGGTCGCAGATCTTGAGGGTTCTGAAAGAATCAATACTGCGGTTAAATTTATAGAAGGACAGCTGGGCGATACCGGCAGGGTGATTTTACGACCGTCTGGTACTGAACCACTCATTCGTGTAACGCTTGAAGGAGCGGATGAGGGCCAGGTCAATCAACTCGCTATGGAGCTGGCTGACGTGGTTCGGAGCGAACTGGCAGGCTGACCGGTACTTGCGAACAGGTCCGAAATATTTAAACCAGTTAGCCGTTGGTCAATTGATTGAATTTCAGGACCACCGGCACCAATCGTTACGAATAATTCTTTCTTGCCTGTACTAAAGCAGGATCACTGTAAGTGGCTTTTACGGCAAGCTTCAATTCGATAGTCTTTCGATTAGATTATTCCTGCAAACGTCAAAAAAATCACGTCTTAAAGATGAGTAGCCAGGGTGTGCTAAACGAGTGATATTTTTCGCTGTTTGTTTCATTTTCTGTGTTGCAAGCAGGCTAAAAATTAGCTTGAAACCGTAATGGTGCAGCATGGCCGAAATGGCTGTTGATCTACATCAAGTAAGCAGGAGATTGGCATGGAAATATGGTTATCCCAAGAGGGGCGTTCTTTATAATGTCGGCAATTCAACTGGTGTTTCAAGGAGACTAAAATGAATCAGTATCTCAACTCAGTTATGGCTACAGTGAAAGCAAAAAACCGCGGTGAAGAGGAGTTTCTTCAAGCGGTGGAAGAAGTGTTGGAATCGCTATCACCGGTGTTGGAAAGACACCCGGAATACGTTGAAGCAAAGATTATTGATCGCGTGGTTGAACCGGAACGGATGATCGTTTTCCGAGTTCCATGGATTGATGATGGTGGCAATGTTCAGGTTAATCGGGGTTTTCGTGTTGAATTCAACAGCGCAATCGGTCCTTACAAGGGTGGCCTGCGTTTTCACCCCAGCGTAAACCAGGGTATTTTGAAGTTCCTGGGGTTTGAACAGGTGTTCAAAAATGCTCTGACCACGTTGCCAATGGGTGGAGGTAAGGGTGGTTCTGATTTTGACCCCAAAGGTAAGTCTGATTACGAAGTTATGCGTTTTTGCCAAAGCTTCATGACAGAACTAAGCCGTCACATTGGTGCGAATACTGATGTACCGGCGGGTGATATTGGTGTTGGTGGTCGTGAAATTGGTTATCTGTTTGGTCAATATAAACGTGTTCGTAATGAGTTTGTAGGCGTGTTGACAGGTAAAGCCCTCAACTGGGGTGGCAGCCTGATCCGGCCTGAAGCGACGGGTTACGGCACGGTATATTTCGCGCAGGAAATGCTCAAGACCCAGGGCAAATCCATGGAAGGTCTGACTGTTTCTGTTTCCGGTTCAGGAAATGTTGCGCAGTATGCTACACAGAAGGCAACTGAATTTGGCGCCAAGGTTATTACCCTGTCCGATTCAAGTGGTTATATCGTCGATCCTGAAGGCATTACCGAAGAGAAGCTTGCTTATGTCTTTGAACTCAAAAACGAAAGGCGTGGCCGGATTAGTGAATATGCTGATGAATATCCGTCTGCGACTTACCATGAGGGCGCAGGCGTTTGGAATGTACCGGTTGATATTGCCTTGCCGTGTGCTACACAAAATGAACTGCATGGCCCGGATGCCGAAACTCTGTTGAAGAACGGTTGTATCTGTATCGCTGAAGGCGCCAACATGCCCAGCACCCGCGAAGCAGTGGACAAGATTCTGGAAGCCGGCATTCTCTATGGTCCGGGTAAAGCTGCCAATGCAGGTGGTGTGGCAGTTTCAGGTCTGGAAATGTCCCAGAACAGCATGCGTCTGAGCTGGACCCGCGAGGAAGTTGATAAACGTTTGCACGATATCATGATCAATATCCATAATTCATGCACGCAAACTGCCATCGAATATGGTCATCCAGGAAATTATGTTATGGGTGCCAATATCAGTGGTTTCCGCAAGATTGCCGATTCCATGATGGATCAGGGCGTCGTCTGATCGATGTCAGAAGGGCCGGGGTTCGTCAGATCGGATACCCGGCTTTTCTATTCACAAACCGATAATCCAGTCCGTCTATTACAGTGGTGCTCCCGCGCCGCTGTAATATGCGTATAAGCTTTGCTACTGTTAGTCCATGAATCCCGTCATCGATTTAAAAGATTTTGAACAGGAGTCAACGCATTTTGACGCGCTGATGCCTTTTAAGGTCAAGGATATCCTCCTCGTCTCCAGCCTGTATGACATATACAGTTTGCGGGAAGATGGTCAACTGGCCAATATGGTGATGTCCGAGTATGCCGAGCTACGGCTCTCAAGGGCACCGATGATCAAGCGGGTTGATTCCGGTTCAAGTGCACTTGAAGCCTTAAAAAACAGAAAATTTGATCTCATCATTGTCTTTCGTTCCCTCAGTGATATCGATCCATTTGAATTTAACCACAAGGCCAAATTGCTGAACCCTGATATCCCTGTTGTCTTGCTCGCGTTTCATCACCGCGAACTGGAATTGTTGAGGGACAGGGGGGACAACGCCTATGACAATGTGTTTTTCTGGAGTGGTGAATCCAAGATACTGTTGACCATCATCAAGTTCGTCGAAGACAAAAAGAATGTCGAGGCCGATACGGCATTGGTTGGGGTTCGGGTGATTATCCTGGTAGAGAATTCAGTTCGGTTCTATTCGTCTTTTCTGCCCTTGATCTACACTGAAACGATGCAGCAGACCTCGGCGCTGCTATCTGAAAGTATCAACTCTGCAAACCGGCTTCTTCGTATGCGTGCCCGGCCGAAAATACTCCTGGCAGAAAATTACGAAGAAGCTCTGATGTTGTTCAAGAGGTACAAAAAGTATTTGCTGGGTATCATATCCGACATACAGTTTTGCAAGAACGGCAAGATAGACGAATCAGCCGGAATTCAGCTCGCAAAAATGTTTAAGGGTGAAATTAGTGATCTACCTGTTCTGCTACAGTCATCAGATGATGCCAATGCGGACAAAGCAGAAGAATGTAACGCCTCATTCCTGAATAAACAGTCGCCGACACTTCTCAATGAACTGGGCTCATTCATAAACCGCAATTTTGGGTTTGGTGATTTCGTTTTCAGACTTCCGGATGGAACCGAGCTTGCCCGTGCCCGTAACTTCAGGGAAATGCAAAAATGCGCGGCTTCGATTGATATCAAATCATTGATCTTTCACGCCGAAAGAAATCACTTCTCAAACTGGCTGATGGCGCGAACCGAATTTGAATTGGCAGCACGTTTGCGCCCCAGACGCGCCAGTGATTTTAAAAACCCAAAAGAAATGCGCAGGTACTTGGTTAAAACGCTAGAGGATTTCCGGCATGAGAGGCAGGTTGGTGTCATCACTGATTTTTCCAGGGAACAATATGACGGGCGTGCTGAATTTTTACGTATTGGTGAAGGTTCACTTGGTGGTAAAGGGCGGGGTTTGGCCTTTGTAAACAACCTGATAAACTGCTATCCCGTTTTCAACGCGTTTCCAGATGTCAAAATTTCGGTGCCGCGCACTGCAGTGATTTGCACCGGTGCATTTGACCAGTTCATGGAGAGTAACAATCTTACCGAGTTTGCCCTGGGTGACCAAAGTGATGAGGAGATCATTGCAGCTTTCACCAGTGCCAGTGTGCCAATGGATTTGGAGAAAGATATCAAAGCCTATCTGGCAGTGGCGAAGTTCCCCCTCGCGGTAAGGTCTTCGTCACTGCTTGAAGACTCTCATTACCAGCCATTTGCCGGGATTTATGACACCTATTTCCTTCCCAATAACCACAGATCCTTGCAGGCGCGCGTAGACCGGCTCCTGGCTGCCATTAAACTCATCTATGCCTCGGTCTATTGCAGGAATTCAAAGCATTACATTGAAGCAACCGGTAACCGTACTGAAGAAGAGAAAATGGCCATAATTCTTCAGGAAATCGCCGGTAAAAACCGGGAAGATTATTATTATCCGGTGCTTTCGGGGATGGCCAGATCCTACAATTTCTATTCTGTTGGCCGCATTAAACCGGAGGAGGGTATTGCCTACACGGCTCTTGGTCTGGGTAAAACCATCATGGAAGGTGAAAATTGTTTGTTTTTCTCCCCGGCCAATCCACAGATACTGCCACAGTTTTCCGCACCCAGGGATTACCTGAGAAATACCCAACGTGAGTTCTTTGCCGTTGACATGAACAATCCATCTGCGTTTCCTCAAAAAGGAGGGGAAGACGGCTTGGTAAAACTGAATATGACCGAGTCCGAACAGCACGGTGTACTGAAATACGTGGGCTCAACCTATTCATCCGCCAATGACAGGATATATCCCGGAATCGCACGCAAGGGCACCAGGATCGTCACCTTCGATCCAATTCTGAAGTCAAAAATATTTCCACTGGATAAGATTCTCCAATACCTGTTGCAACTGGGTAGCCGTGCAATGAACGTACCCGTTGAAATGGAGTTTGCGGTGGAAATGAATTCCGTGCCGGGCAAACCGGATAATTTTCGGTTTTTACAGATTCGGCCAATGCTGGTGGATACTTCATTTGAAGATGTATCCATTTACGATGGCGACAATGAGCATGTTTTCTGTAAGTCTGACCAGGCACTCAGCAATGGCCGGATTGATGGTGTCAGGGATATTGTATTTGTAAAAAGTGAGGGCTTTGAACGCGCAAACATGATCCATATGGCTGATCAAGTGGGCAAATACAATCAAAAATTCAAGGACGCAGACGAACCTTACATGCTGGTCGGCCCTGGGCGATGGGGAACCTCAGACCGTTGGCTTGGTATCCCCACAAAGTGGGATCAAATATCCTCAGCACAGGTGATAGTTGAGGCCGATTACGGTGATTTTGTGGTTGAGCCATCATTTGGAACGCATTTCTTTCAGAACTTGATAACGTTCCAGATAGGCTATCTTACAATCAATAGCAGCAGTGCCAATAACTACATCGACTGGGACTGGCTCAATTCCATTGAAGCTGTTTCAGAAACCGAATACGTCAGGCATGTTCGGTTGAAACAGGCAATGAAGATCCTGATTGACGGCCGCACTGGTAAAGCGGTGATCTTCAGGCCTGAGGCAACTTCATAAGTTTGTAGCAACCCCGTCTTTTTGATTTCAGGCTGATTGAATCAGGTTCGGCCAGCCACGCTACAACGCTTTCCCGTGCGAATTTCTATAAGACATCCAGATCCTTGCCGACCTTAACAAAAGCCTCTATTGCACGATCCAGGTGATGCCTCTCGTGCGCGGCTGAGACCTGAACACGAATGCGGGCTTCGCCTTTGGGTACCACAGGGAAGAAAAAGCCGATCACATAGATGCCTTCTTCCAGCAAACGAGCGGCAAACTCCTGTGCCAGTGGTGCATCGTAAAGCATGACCGGTACGATGGGGTGACTGCCTTCCTTGATATCAAAACCGGCCGCGCTCATTTTTTCGCGGAAGTAGCGTGTGCTGCTTTCGAGTTTGTCTCTCAAAAGGGTTGAGCCGGACAACATCTCGAATACTTTGATCGATGCGGCAACCAGTGGAGGTGGCAGGGTATTGGAGAAAAGATAGGGGCGTGAACGCTGACGTAAAAGATCAATAATATCCTTACGGCCGGTCGTGAAGCCGCCTGAACCACCACCAAGTGCCTTACCAAGTGTAGAGGTGAATACATCCACCTTGTCCATGACACCATGATGCTCGGCGGAGCCACGTCCGGTTTTGCCCATAAAGCCGGTGGCATGACTATCGTCCACCATGACAAGCGCATCATAGCGCTCTGCAAGTGAGGTGATTTCATCCAGCCTGGCAATGTAGCCGTCCATGCTGAACGCACCGTCGGTGGCAATTAAACGGGTGCGGCAATCCTGAGTGTCCTGTAGCGCTTTCTCTAGCACCTGCATATCACTGTTGGGATAGCGAAATCGCTGGGCTTTACATAGACGGATGCCGTCAATAATCGAAGCGTGGTTCAGTGCATCTGATATTACGGCATCTTCGGCACCAAGAATGGTTTCAAACAATCCACCGTTGGCGTCGAAGCACGACGTGTAGAGGATCGTGTCCTGAGTGCCGAAAAAATCCGAAATGGTCTTTTCAAGTTGCTTGTGTAAATCCTGTGTGCCGCAGATAAAGCGAACCGATGCCAGCCCAAAGCCATGATCATCAAGTGCCTTATGTGCGGCGGCGATAACATCCGAGTTGTCCGCAAGACCCAGGTAGTTGTTGGCGCAGAAATTAAGCACTTCCTCACCGCCCTGGACTTTGATTTCTACATTTTGTGGTGTGGTGATGACCCGTTCGGTCTTATAAAGACCCGCGTCCCGAATTTCCTGTAGTGTTGTTCCCAGGTGCTCCAGTTTAACCATCTTTATATCTCCTTCGGGAAACTCCGATTTTCTCTAATCGGCACATAAAATTTATGAATATACGGGCTCTTATATCGTGCCGGTCCAGTCGCAGACAACCTTGCCGGATTGGCCGGTGATCATTAGCTGGAAACCGGTTTCGTATTCATCAATCGGAATATGGTGGGTCAAGGCTTTACCTAATGGAAAACCCGTCAGCACCATCTGGGTCATTTTGTACCAGGTTTCATACATCCGGCGGCCGTAAATGCCGTGAATTTCGAGACCTTTGAATATGATCTGATCCCAGTCAACACCGGTTCCGGCGGGTAACAGACCTAACAGGGCAACCTGCCCGCCATTGAACATGTGATGTAAGAGGTCATTGAAAGCAGCAGGTTGGCCCGACATCTCCATACCGATATCAAACCCTTCGATATCCAGTTGTTTAACCACATCAGCAATGGATTCATTTTTTACGTTAATGGTGCGCGTGGCACCCATTTCCGAGGCCAGGTTCAAGCGGTAGTCGTTAACATCGGTGATAACCACATGACGTGCACCCACATGTTTACAAATTCCTGCCGCAATAATTCCAATGGGTCCTGCACCGGTTATCAGTACATCTTCACCGACCAGGTCGAATTGCAGGGCACAATGGGCGGCGTTTCCGAAAGGATCGAAAAAGGCAGCCAACTCCGGTGCGATAGCATCCGGTATCGGCCACAGGTTGGTTGCCGGAACAACAATGTATTCTGCGAATGCACCATCACGGTTTACACCTATTCCAATGGTGTTGGGGCACAAGTGACGTTTGCCCGCACGACAATTGCGACAATGCCCGCAAATGATATGGCCCTCTGCCGATACGCGGTCGCCCACATTGTAACCAGTAACCCCGTCACCCAGTTCCACTATCTTGCCAACAAACTCATGACCAATGGTAAGCCCGGGCTTGATGGTCCTTTGTGACCATTCATCCCAGTTGTAGATATGTACATCTGTTCCGCAAATAGCGGTTTTCTCTACCTTGATCAGGACCTCATTGGTGCTGGCCTGCGGGATGGCTACCTCCTCCATCCAGATGCCCCTGGCGGACTCGCGCTTTACCAATGCACGCATGGTTCGAGACATGATTTCTCCTGATACGTTGTGGTGTACTGTCAGATTCAAATTATACCGGAGAGCGCATCCGCTTGCTCATTTACAAGATGCAAGTTTAGTGTTTATAGCTGTCAATGCTTCGGCCGCAGTCGCTTGTAAGCTGAAGGTGGCCAATTCACTCAATGGTGTCGATGCCGGGTTGATTTCAATGACACAAGCACCCGAGTTGAGAGCCATTAGAGGAAGAGAGGCGGCAGGTTGTACTAGAGTGGAGGTACCAATGGAAAAACACACATCGCAATGACTGGCAGCGGTCATTGCGCGGTTCATGGCATCGGCCGGCAACGACTCTCCGAACCAGACAACACCGGGTCTGGCCAGGCCACGAGGATGATGGGGAGAAACGGGGGGGCGGCCAGGATTGGATTCGATCCAGCTGTTTTCGATTACTTTGCCTGTTTCGCTACAGACCGAGAGCATAATATTGCCATGAAGTTCGATCACATCCCGTGAGCCAGCCTGCTGGTGCAATCCATCCACGTTTTGTGTCACCAGCAACAGGGATTCAAAGTACTGTTCCAATTCCACAAGCGCGTCATGTCCGGCGTGGGGGTTGATCCTGCCGATGTTATTGCGGCGATCGTCGTACCAGTCCCACACAAGCTTCGGATGTTTCCGGAATGCTTCGGGGGTTGCCAGTTCCTCAGGTCGAAACTTTGACCACAAACCGCTTTGGGCGTCACGAAACGTTGGCACACCACTCTCGGCCGACATTCCAGCACCGGTCAGCACCAGTGTTTTATTGGCGTTTTGCAGTGCTGTAATCAATCCGGAGGGAATTTTCATGACTTCGCTGTTCCTGTTGATAGGTCGGACTTATGGCTAAGTGTTGATTCTAAGTGTATTCTATCGGGTTCTGTGCGGTGGTTTGGTCATTATTTGACCATTAACAATGGCCAGTTGGTTAGACCGGGCGGGACAGAATATTACTTATACAATCAGGTGGAAGGCAGGTATTAAATGAAAGGTAAGCTCTTTATCAAGACACACGGTTGT
The DNA here is from genome assembly GCA_029859505.1 of Lysobacterales bacterium. Classification (GTDB taxonomy): domain Bacteria; phylum Pseudomonadota; class Gammaproteobacteria; order Xanthomonadales; family SZUA-36; genus SZUA-36. The sequence continues at coordinate 14,875 of JAOUCZ010000052.1, forward strand.
CAGATGAACGAGTACGACTCCGACAAAATGGCGGATGTGCTGGCGGCATCGCATGGTCTCGAATTGACTGATTCGGAAAACGATGCCGATGTGATTCTTGTTAACACTTGCTCAATACGTGAGAAGGCACAGGAAAAAGTGTTCTCACAATTGGGTCGCTGGAAGAAACTGAAATCCGGTGACCGCAAAGTGGTGATTGGCGTGGGTGGTTGTGTCGCCAGTCAGGAAGGCGAGGCGATCATCAAGCGTGCACCCTATGTAGATATGGTTTTCGGGCCGCAGACCCTGCACCGTCTACCGGATATGATCGATGCTGTTCGCGATACGGGTAAACCTGCGGTAGATATCACGTTTCCGGAAATAGAAAAGTTCGACAGCCTGCCAGCTGCCGGTGCAAAAGGACCAAGTGCATTTGTGTCCATCATGGAAGGCTGCTCAAAATACTGTACATTCTGTGTTGTGCCTTACACCCGTGGTGAAGAGGTCAGTCGGCCGCTGGATGATGTCGTGGCCGAATGTGCGGGTCTTGCACAGCAGGGAGTCAAGGAGATTAACCTGCTTGGACAGAATGTAAATTCATTTGATGGTGAGCTTTACGACGGTGGCAGGGCGGATCTTGCCTTGTTGATTCACTATGTGGCCGCAATCGATGGTATTGAAAGAATCCGCTTTACGACTTCTCATCCGGTGGAATTTTCAGCCAGCCTAATCGAGGCATTCGGTGAAGTTCCGAAACTGGCAAATTATGTCCATTTGCCGGTGCAAAGTGGTTCCGATCGCGTATTGGCCATGATGAAACGTGGCCATACCGTACTTGAATACAAACAGAAAATTCGCCGTCTGCGCGAGCAGCGCCCTGATATCAGCCTGTCCTCTGATTTTATTGTTGGTTTTCCTGGTGAAACCGAACGTGACTTTGACAACACAATGAAGCTGATTGAAGAGATGAATTTTGATCAGAGTTTCAGCTTCATCTATAGTGCCCGGCCGGGCACGCCCGCAGCATCCATGGTGGACGATACACCAATGGAGATTAAGAAGGAGCGTCTTTCCCGTTTGCAGGCATTGATCAACAAACAGGCGCTTGATATCAGCAAGGCGATGGTTGGTGGAGTGCAGCGAATTCTTGTGGAAGGCTTAAGCAAAAAGGATTCAAATCAGCTGGCCGGCAGAACTGAGAATAACCGAGTGGTGAATTTCGATGGTCATCCACGGCTGATCGGACAATTTGTGGAAGTAACGATTACCGAGGCACTCAACAACTCTTTACGTGCCCGTATCGTTGCGCTTGATGACACATCCACTGCAGCGGCCTGATACCAAATGAGCGAAAGACTAAGCTTGGAACTGGAGCCTGCCGACACCGAACGCCTGGCCAATTTATGTGGCCAGTTCGATCAGCACCTGAAACAAATAGAAAACCGTCTGCACGTGGATTTATTTTGCCGCGGAAACCTCTTTACTGTTCAGGGTGAAACCCGCCAGGCCCGTGCAGCCAGTCGCCTGCTGAAACAACTGTATACACTTTCTGAAACGGAATTGTTGACTCCCGAGATTATTAATCTTCATCTGCAGGATTCCGGGATTGCTGAGATTGCAGATGCCGATGAAAACATACCCCACGCAGACGAGATCATCATAAATACAAAGCGCGGAGCTATTCGCGGTCGTGGACCCAATCAGAAGCGTTATCTTCGAAATGTAAGTAAACACGCCGTCAATTTTGGTATCGGCCCGGCCGGGACGGGCAAAACCTTTCTGGCAGTGGCCAGCGCCGTTGCAGCATTACAATCGGACCATGTACAGCGAATTGTTCTGGTCAGACCTGCTGTTGAAGCGGGTGAACGCCTGGGGTTTCTGCCTGGTGACCTGTCTCAAAAAGTCGATCCATATTTACGTCCCTTATATGACGCGTTGTACGAAATGCTGGGCTTCGATCATGTCGCCAGGCTGATAGACAGAAACGTCATAGAAGTGGCCCCGCTGGCGTTTATGCGGGGTCGTACACTGAATGACGCATTTATCATTCTGGATGAGGCTCAGAACACAACGACAGAACAGATGAAAATGTTCCTGACACGAACCGGTTTTGGTTCAACTGCTGTCATTACCGGTGATGTAACACAAATTGATTTGCCAAAACATCAGCTTTCGGGTTTGAAGCAGGCAGCAAAGATTCTGCAGGATGTCGAAGGAATCACCTTCAATTACTTCAACGCCAGGGACGTGGTAAGACATCCCATGGTGCAGCGCATCGTCATGGCGTATGACAAAGCAGGTGAGGGCGGAAGTTCCGATGCAGGCTGATGTCGAAATCCAGCGGGTCACGACAAGCACAACAACCCCGGACGATGAACAGTTTGAACGTTGGATCAATGCGGTGCCAGGCGCAGGGGACAGCAGGTTTTCTCTGACCATCCGGATAGTTGATGAACAGGAAGCACAGCGTTTTAACCGGGAATACCGAAACAGGGACTATGCTACCAATGTTTTGTCTTTCCCGTCTGAACTGCCTGAAGGCCTGCCAGTTGAACTCAGACAATCCCAGCTTGGTGACATTTTGATTTGCGC
>JAOUCZ010000053.1 GCA_029859505.1 Lysobacterales bacterium
AGAACCGGTTATCAACAGACCCCAGGCGCGATCCTCGTTTGTAGGGGGAACGGTATAGGCTTCCAGCACCGGACGCTGGAGACTGCCGATCACCCGGACACCGGCGCGGCGAATTTGGGTGTTGCCAAAAATATCCCGACCTGCCCTGATATTCAGCAACGGATTATTTGCGGGAACGCCAGGGAAACTAATACTTCCGTTGTTGATATCCAGCTTTGGCCCATAGATATTAACCACTCCCTGCAAGGTAAAAACACCGTCAGCCATGGGTATGGGTTCACCACTCCAATCGAACTTGGTGCTACCGCTGACACTTACCTCAATTCCGGGAACCTCGACAAGAACATCATCACCGAGTGTTAGCTCTAGCTGGCCGTACACCTGGGTTTTCGGAGGCGCTTCAGTTACTACGGATACCGTTGCTCCTCCCGGGGTTTCGATCACAAGGTCTTCACTGTCCCTTACCTCACCAAGCAGTAGATTTGACGGTGTCAAAGCTGCTCTGGGGACGACAATATGACCATCAATATCAATGCGCTGTGGACTAAGCGCTAGTTTTAGCTCGGTTTCGGTCAGTATTTTCAGTGAATCCGTGTTAACGAGCGTTAACTGTTCACCCGCAAGCTCAATTTCCAGCTTGACGCTCTCCAGGTTCTCGAAGAGAAAACCACCCTCCAAAGATGCGATACCCTCCCCTGCACGAAACTGACCCTTAAAGCTACCACGGTCACGCTCTGTCACTCTGCCTTCAAACTCAATGTCTTCCAGATTTAAGCCGATAGGGTTATAGCGAATGAGTCCATTTGATAACTTGAATGCACCTTCAAACTCGGGATCCGAAAGGTCTCCTCCCAACAGAATGTTTGACTCAAATTGACCATCTATCGCGTCCATAGCGGGTAGGGCCAACTGTCCAAGCAACTTTAAGTGATTCAATTGGGCTATCGCGCGTCCCACGATCTCTTGCTTTCCATCTACAACGATATCCAGAACATCGAAATCGACATCAACGAATCCCGTGCCCGGAAACTCGAAATCAAGAACACCGGACTCAAGGTTGCCGTTTCGCAGACTAAATGCAAACCTGCCTTCATTGCTCTGCGTCAGTACATCATCATCCAGAAGGTCCAAAACCCGCCCGGCTGTGATGCGGAAATCTGCGCCACCGGTTGGTGGACCATTATGTGGCTGGTTCCATTCCATCCGGCCCTCAATTAACTGATCAAAGTGAACATCCAGGTCTAGTAAATCCCGCAGGTAATTAACCGGAATTGACTTGGCATCAGCTAGCAACGACCAGTCGCCATTGCTTTTGTAGTCGAAACCAAGACACAAAGATCCACCTGCATTTTCAGACAGGCATGCCGGATCAGTTAACAAAGAACCTTCAGACCATTTAAAGACTGCCGGCTCAAGAAGCTCAAATGTGTAGGCCGGACCAATAGCCAGTTCCATGCTTGCAAGCTGACCTTGCCAGGACCCGCCAAAAGGATCATCACGATCATCAGGCGACATGTTCATCAGGCCATTGAGTACGATTTCTTCACTCAAAAGGCTTGCCCTCAGTTCATACTGATCACCGGACGGGCCTAAAACTAAAGAAAGTTCATCGATAAGCTGGTCTTTCCAGGCGATGTCTACTGCATCCAGTTGCAATGCCGTCAGGGTGCCAGACATCGCCGTATCCATTGTGCTTACGGCCAGACTCTTGACGCCAAGTCCGTTCCAACCAAGGTCAAGTGCCTGCAAATCAAGTTCCATTAGTTGATAGCCGGCATGATTCGAAAACCGGCCTTGCAACTCGAGGTTACCGCTGGCCCCACTCAAAAGTTTAGATGGCAAGTCACCGCTAAACTTTGTTGCTATACCTTCAGAATCCATCACGGCACCATTCAGTTTCAACACGGCCCGATCGGTGTGAAACTCCAGCGATTCGAATGCCACACCGGCATCGGTCAGCCGCAGTCCGCCACTGCCGGAAACGGGCACTTCTCGCAGCATACCTTGCAGCGTCGCCAGCTCGATCTGAATCTGTTGCGGCTCGCTATGCGCCTTTAGTTCAACTTCCATGTCGAGTTGTCCCGGCCATCCCGGCAACAATGGTTCCGGGTTGACTGCATGTGTCTCAATAGCGGCACCCCAGCTCAGAACATCGGACCAGTCAGCGTTCCCCTCACCACTTAATGAGCCTCCCAATATTTTACCGCCAGGAATCGACAAACTTGCAGAGGTCCGGTCACCGCTGCCCCGAACCTCAAACCGGCCCTTGGGATAATCCCCCACCTGTAATTCCAATTGCCCGTTGGCTAACCAGTTATCAACACTGCCACTGACACTCAGCTGCCCCGATTCGCTGGAAAAAGAGGTCGTGGCATCGGTCAACGGCCAGCGCAGGTTGCTCCAATCAAGCTGAGCATTGACATCATTGGCTTCGACGTCGATATCAGCCTCGATACTGACCAGTAAACCGGTACCGTTAACTGTCAGCCGGCTTGCGGGAATGACCAGCTTGCTGTCTGACCAGTTCAACTCAAATTCACCCGTCAATTGCTCACCAACCGGCCAATCACTGGTCCAGTGAGACAAGTCGAGTTCCCTGATAACTGCCTTAAACCCGGCTTCAGGTTCTTCAGACCAGTTCAGTATTCCACTTATGCCCATATCCATTCCGGGACCGGTCAGGGACGCATCATCAATTTCAACGGTAGTGGCTGAGCCTGAACCGGAAACGTCAATACGGGCATCACTTAACTGGCCCATTTGCAAACCGGACCCCAACGAAAAAGACCAGTCATTGATATTCCCCCTGCTGACCAGCTTGATCCCCGACAGTGTAAGAGCCTGCTCTGATTGCTCATCAGGGTCCTGAAATTGATCCATTGCCGCGTCGACATTCCACTTGGGGCTGGTCACAGGGTCGCGAACTTCACCATTAAGGTTTAGACCAAACTTATGACTCGCCAGGTTTAGGTGGACATTATCCAGGTCGCCGGTTACCTCAAGATTGATGGGAACGACAAAGGCCGGTTGACCTGCCTCCCTGGCTTTTTCAACCTGCCCCTCAGCAGTCAGTTCCAACTCAAACGGTGACTCAAAGCTCAGGCGTGCTCGCAACCGTGTCTCTAAACCTGCTGCCAGTATCTCTAACTGATCTACAAGCAGTTGCTTCTCCAGTGCAAGGGTAAACCTGACAGACTCTGCCAATTTGATTGGCGCCTGGTCGTCTTGTTGAAGATTTATATTAGTCAGTAAAGCATCGTCGAGCTGTACAGGTATGGGTAGCTTGAGCCCTTCGATAGTTGTGCGTATATCCGTATCTGCCCCTGGGTCTGGTATGACGGGCTCTGCGGTACGTGTAGTGATCTCCACATCCTGAAATGACAACCTGGCCACCTGAATTGACAACGGCCACCAGCTTACACCTGCTTCAATCTCAGACCTGTGAACCAAAAGGTCCAGGTTGTTTGAACGGTATTCCAAATCACGGATGGTAAAACCGGAAGCGAGGTCACCCTCCACTTGCGAGGAACGTAAATCAACAGCAGCAACCCCTTCCAGTTTGCCCCACAGCCACGCCGCACCGGATGCAGTATTCAACAACCAGTAAACAGAGCCCGAGAATGTCAAAATCAACACAAGTGGAAGCCCCACCAGGATAATTTTTCTAAATGATAGTGACTTGAAGTGGCTCATCGCAGGGTTGTTCCAATACTCAGATGAAACCTCCAGGGATCACCTTCCAGTGCCCAGCCTTGCGCAAAATCCAGACGTAAGGCGCCAACCACCGAATACCAGCGTACTCCAAAACCGGAACCCAGCTTCAAATCTGGGGCACTCCAGTCATTGAAGGCATTGCCCACATCAACAAAAGCCGCGATGCTCCAGTCTTCGAGGATACGGAATTCAACTTCAGCACTGGCGGTAAAAACGTTGTTTGAACCAAGGCCGTTATTGTCCAGGGTTTCAAAACCATAACCACGAACACTTTGATTACCACCCGCTTTGAAACGATACAGATTGGGTAAATCAGTCACAACAACACTTACGTCCGGTCCCTCCGTTGGTACGTTCACATTGATGCTGCTGGAATCACTGTAACCTGCCTCTGCCCTTAGCAATATTTTCAAGCGGTCAGTCGCGAGAAAATTCCTGCGACTCGACAGGTAAACCTGGCTGAAATCCAGATCGGAACCCCAAGCATCATTCGAGGTGAACATCCACGCACGTTCATGATGACCAACAGTATGAAAGCCGGTACCGCGGATTTCCGGCCAGGCCCAGTCAATACCAATTGCCTGTGTATTGCTGGTGTTTTCAAGAAGATCATAAAAAGGATCTGAGCCAGGCAGGTCCGGGCTGAGAGGGTCTATAATATCGGCTGGCTGAAAATTGAGTTTTTCATTCAGGAACTGGACAAATACTGTTTCAAACAATTGCTCGAACCCGCCGCGCATGTTCCGTACCCTTGTCTTCCCCAGTCTTAACCAGTAATCATTGACCGTTCCCTTTGCAGCATCTACCTGATTGTCCAGATCATCGCTCGCTGATACCTTTAATTTTTGATCTTCTGTTTGCAGTCCAAGAGTCGCAATCCAGAATTGCCGGCTCTCTGTTTTGCGTGGCAAACGGTAATTTGCCAGAAAGCTGAGTTGATTGTCTCTTTGCTGCCAGCCCACACGAAGATCAAAACTATCACCACGCTGACTTATCAGGTGACGGCCATAGAAAAACTGCAGACGGGCCAGGGTATCGGTTCCATAACCAATTGTTCCCTGATAGGTATTCTTCTTGCGTGGTGTAACATTTACCTCAAAGTCAACACGTGGGGGTTTTGCTGTCAATTCCCGACGTTCAACCACCTCGATATCTTCGAAGTACCCGGAGCGCCACAGGTCCAATCGGAATTTCTCCAGCAGAAAGGCATGGTATGCATCACCTTGTTCAAACCTCTGCAGACTTGCCAATATGGCATCATTGACAATTTCCTGATTGAATCTGACCGTTCCCATTACCGCCTGTGGCCCGGTATCGACAATCAGTTCCAGCCGAGACGTATTTGCCACCGGATCAACCCGTATTTCATGACGGCTGAACTTCGCCTGTAAGTAACCTGCCTCTTCCAGCAAGTCCAACACTTCCAGCTTTGCGCTATCCCAAACCTGCTGATTGAGAACCTGCTCTTCGGCAAGTGGGAAATTTGTATACCAGTCGTTAAGCGGCTTGAGCTCTCTGCCTGGACCTGTCAACTCAAGCAGCATACCTTTTACTATCACCGGCGGCCCGGCGACCAGGTTAACGGTGAGTAACCAGCTCCCGCCCTCAACCGGCGTAATTTCAACATCCACAACGGGGTTGAAATACCCGAAAGGTCGCATCGCTGCCTTCGATGCATTGATTGCTCTTTCAGTCAGGTTACGGCGCAACCGCGTATTGAGCCTGGCACCACTCCCAATCTGAAAAGCAGTCACGTGATTTCGTACATTCGTGAGCATGGGTTCATCCACACCGGTCACAACATACTCCACCAAATCCGCCCATAGCGGGCCGCTGACCAACGTCAGGCAGACACAGATGATTTGAAGAAAACGGCTAAGCCGCATATTTCACCAAAAGATTTGAGGATATGGTTAACAAACACACGCCAGAGACTCTAAACCCTTTCCGTCAGTGGTGATGACTTGCACCATGACTACGATGCACAAGGCTATGGACGATCATACCAATAATCAGAGCCTGAATCACCGATATGGCATAACCACCTTCCAGACCCAGCAGGTGTTCCGAGAGCAGATACCCCCCCACTGTCGCCACTGCTGCGAAACCAAGAACAGCAAAGGCTATATGTTTTCCAAATACCGGCTGAACCATCATCCAGATCATCATGCCAACCCCAAAACGGTGTAACACAATGGCAAGGGACAGGTTACTGGCTACTGCACCTGTATTTAATACAGCACCATCCAGCATGGCATGTAAGGCGAGACCGCACAGTGCCAGTATCAGACTGACCATGTGCAAGGTATGCGCCGCCTTCTTGATCAGTTGCTCCAGCAATCCAGGCACCAAATAACCGGCCAGAATCAAACCGACTGACCAGTAGCCAAGCCCGACCCATGACTCAGGGATCAAAAAGAAGGCCATCAATACGATAAGCACCACAATTATCAGGGAATCAATCGCCTTGGCAACACCCCCACCCCGACGCAACCACTGATACAGCATTGGCCCGATAAACAATGAAATAATGGACAAAAGTAACACTTTTCAATCCCAGACCGTTTCGGAAAACGGCAACTTTAAAGGACAAACGCCTGAATTACACCTACTGAATTTTCAAAGAATTCAAACTGGACTGCCTTCGGGTACCGCAAATTGCTAAACTAACAGAACCAAATCATCAATTAACCATAGGATAGAAGCATCACTCTTTGAATCAAACAATAATGGATACCATTCAAATCCAGAAAATCATATCAGCGCAGTTCACCGATCCACAGTCGGCATTGGACTTACAAAAGCTGTTGAAAAAAGTCGCTGAAAAGCAGGGTGCCAATCCCAGCGTAAAGGAATTGGCGCAAGGTTCGAGCTTCATTTACAACTACCTGGAACAGGTACCCTACCTGTTAACCGTGGCATGGACTTCAGCCAGAAATGTAGGTCTGGAAACCGAGGTCACAAGCATCCTGAAAATGATTGAATCCTACTGGATTGAAGATGATGACGTGATTCCGGACAACCTTGGAATCTTTGGAATATTGGATGATGCGTACTGCTCATTGTCATCCATGCAAAACTTATCCAACCTCTACCGGATGCAATCCGGCAAACATCTTTTCCCCGATGACCTGAGCGCTGCAAATGAGGTCATGCGTAAAATCATAGGCGACCCGTATATTTCCCAATTGGATAAATTGGTCAGTAAAGCGATTGAAGATGCCCAGGTGAAAGAAGCAGTCAAATGGCTGGCAAGCCCCGAACGGCAACAATTACTGGACAGCCAGGCCACCATCTGGAATCACGGTCCGGTGAGCGAATTACCCGTTAGCCAGTTAAAAGGCCTGGGCCTGATTGAATCGTAGGGTTATGTTCAGGACAAGGTGCGTAATAAATTACACACCCTACAGGGCAGCAAAGGCATCCCGTGTCAGATTTCTTGGCGCACCCTTGGTAACCACCATATCGTCCTCGATCCGGATTCCGCCATACGGTGCCAGTGCTTCAACCTTGCCCCAATTAATTGCACTGACATCACCGCTTTCACGCCATTTGCGTAACAACGGCTCGATAAAATACAAACCTGGTTCGATGGTCAGCACGTTGCCGGCCTCAAGCGTACGAGTCAATCGTAGAAACGGATGACCCTCGGGACGTGGTATCGGTGTTCCATCAACATCGGCAATCAGGCCAGCAACATCGTGTGTCTGCAACCCAAGATAGTGACCCAGTCCATGTGGATAGAAGACAGCGCTTAAGCCGGAGGCCACGGCGTCTTCAGCTGATGGCCTGATAATATCGAAATCTTTCAAAATTCCGGCAATATCCAGGTGTGCACGCAAATGCAGATCACGGTAGTCCAAACCTTCAACCACGGCTGCACACAGGCGTTGCTGCATGGTATCCATTGCCAAAATCAAGTCAGAGAACTCACCGGTTTCCGTCGCATAGGTACGCGTTATGTCACAGGCGTAACCATGTACCGTCGCACCGGCATCGATCAGGAATGATCGTACTTGATCCGGTACCTGCTGTTCGTGCTGCTGGTAGTGCAAAATGGCACCGTGCTCATTCAGAGCAACGATATTGCCATAGGGCAGCTCGGCATCGACCATTTTTATCGACATGCAATAACGCTGGTGAATGTCATACTCGCTCATGCCTTCCCTGAAAGCCTGCTCTGCCGCCATATGCGCCACCGCACCCAGCCTGGCCGCTTCCGCCATACAGACGATTTCATAGTCCGTTTTTCGTGTTCTTTCCAAATGTATCCGGTTGAGCAGTCGCGCCGGATTTAACTGGCTGCTATTAACAGCTTCAGCCAGGGCCGGCGCATCGCCAATATAGGCCGTACGTTCATTAATACCGGCCTGCTTCCAGGCGTTAGCATCACGAACCGGTACAACTTCAAACTCATCTGCCCACCAGGAAGCGGGGTCTGCAGGAGGCGAATACCAGTAATCATCAGGTTGGTAGTAGAAGAGTTTTGGACGCTCACCGGGACGGATCAGTAATGCACTATCGTGGTGATGTGTCAGGGGCAACCACCACAACAAATGCGGGTTGCATCGGAATGGATATTCATAATCATCAAGAAAACTCACCAGCTTGCTGCCGGCATGAATCAGCGCCGCATCATAGCCTTCCGCCTGAAGTGCATTATCCCAGTGCTTTTGTAACAGTGCCACGTGATTTTTGTAGCCTTCTGAAATGATTTTACCTGCACTCATCGTGATTGCCTCTTTGTTCAATAAACTTGTTAAAATACCGGATTCTTGTCCTTAAAATCATAACCCAGATCAAGACTATGACTGAAACAGAACCTCTACTGCTATACAACACACTCAAACGTGAAAAACAGGTCTTTGTACCACAGGATCCGGATCGTGTAACCCTGTATGTCTGTGGACCTACCGTTTACAGCTTTGCACATATCGGTAACGCCCGGCCGCCAGTGATTTTCGACCTGTTGTACAGGGTGTTATCGACCCGTTACCCCAATGTTGTCTACGCACGCAACATCACCGATGTGGATGACAAAATCAACGCGGCAGCAGCCGAGCAGAATGTTCCAATAGAAGTCATATCCAAACATTACACGGATATCTATCACAAAGACATGGCTGCATTGGGTGTCGGTGCACCCAGTATAGAACCGCGGGCCACAGATCACATCCCACAAATGATCCAGATGATCCAGCGTTTGCTCGATAGCGGTCACGCTTATGAGACAGACGGACACGTCCTGTTTGCAGTTGAATCATTTGCTGATTACGGGTCCTTGTCCGGACGTAATATCACAGAAATGATGGCCGGTGCGAGAATAGAGGTTTCCGACTTCAAACGACACCCGGGCGATTTTGTCCTTTGGAAACCATCGGTGGCTCCCCAGCCCGGCTGGGAAAGTCCATGGGGCTGGGGTCGACCCGGTTGGCACCTGGAATGTTCCGTCATGTCCGAGTTCCACCTCGGAGAGACCATTGACATTCACGGTGGTGGTCAGGACCTGGTTTTCCCGCATCACGAGAACGAAATAGCTCAAAGCGTCTGCGCACATGCAGGAAAAACATTTGCCCGCTACTGGATGCACAACGGCTTTGTGACCATGAATAAGAGCAAGATGTCCAAATCGCTGGGTAATACGCTGGTGATACACGAACTGCTCAAGGACAATCCCGGCGAGGTCCTGCGTTACCTGTTACTGAGCGCTCATTATCGTCAACCGCTGGATTGGTCGGAAGAAGCCCTGGTACGAGCCCAGCGCACCACCGATCGCATCTACGGGGTGATACGTGATGCCAGCACCAAATTTGGTCCTTTTGAGGCCAAGACAGCTTCTGAAAAATTTATGTCCAGTCTTCTGGACGATCTCAATACACCTGATGCCCTGGCAGAACTCAATAATGAAGCACGCAGGCTGGCCAACGCCGAGGATGTAGAGGCGGCGCAGATATCCGCAGGCAAATTATTGGCTGCGGGTGCCTTGATAGGCTTATTCCAGCAAGACCCGGAAAGCTGGTTAGCAGGCGATACCGAAGGTCTGGATGATGCCCTGATTGACCAGCTGATCGAGGAGCGCAACAGCTCAAGAAAGGAAAAGAACTTTGCCCGTGCCGATGAAATCAGGCTACAACTACAGGAAATGGGCATCACTCTTGAAGACGTCGCCGATGGTACACGCTGGCGCCGAAGCAATGACTAGGACTACTGGAATGCATGACCCGCAAAAAGCTCAACAGGAAATCATCAGCGACTTCAGTCTTTTTGATAACTGGCTGGATCGCTACCAGTACCTGATTGACCTTGGAAAAGCGCTCGAACCACTGGATGAGGCGGAAAAAACAGATGACATCCTGCTGCATGGTTGCCAATCTAGAGTCTGGTTGATTATTGAGGGCGACGCCAATGAAGTTAAAATACGTGCCAATAGCGATGCCGCTATCGTTTCCGGCTTGATCGCCCTTTTAATAAGGGTTTACTCAGGTGCTTCTGCTGATGCGATTCTCAATGCTCAACCCGAGTTCATCGCCGCCATCGGTTTACAACAACATCTGTCGGCCACCCGGGCAAATGGTTTGCACGCCATGCTGGAGGCTATTTACACCACGGCAAGGCTGTTTTTGAAAGAAAGTTGAATATTAGAATTAAACCCATAGCAACGCTATGGGTTGAAGGAAGTTCAAGTTCGGTCGTATCTGGACAAGCCAGGGCCAGGAAACTGGTGCAATATCAAGGGTTCTCTTAAGCCGTATGTTGTACCAGTTACCAGGATAATGGCGCCGGACAGGTGCGACCGGGCGCTGGGCTGGACTGAAACCCATAGCAACGCTATGGGTTGAAGGAAGTTCAAGTTCGGTCGTATCTGGACAAGCCAGGGCCAGGAAACTGGTGCAATATACGGCTTCTAACTAAGTCGCGTCACCTAGTTGTTTTTGACGTATTTCCCAACGCTCCTGGGCATCAAGGCACAAGGTCGCAATAGGACGTGCTTCCAGACGTTTCAAACCGATCTCTTCACCGGTTTCCTCGCAATATCCATATTCACCGTCATCTACACGGGCCAGTGTCTTGTTGATCTTGTTGATCAACTTGCGATAACGATCACGGGTGCGTAGTTCAAGACTATTTTCTGTTTCCCGGGTAGCCCGTTCGGCTTCGTCACCCACATCCCTTACTTCCGACTGAAGGTTACTGATGGTTTCGCGAGACTCCTCTATCAACTCGTCTCTCCAGTGGGTCAATTTCTGCCTGAAGTACTCAATCTGTTGAGGATTCATGTACTCTTCATCTGTAGAAGGCTTGTACCCTTTGGGTAGTTTTACTGTTTTAGCAGTCATATAGGTCTAATAACTCCTTGAAAATCTGAGCATATATACTGTAATCTACTGATTATTATATACTTTATCAAAATCAAGCCACAAGTGGACTCAATCAAGGTGCAGTGTTATATCCCAACTGGAACAAGACAGCAAGTGTTTTCTATCCCCAAGCGGAATTTGACCGGAATTTATCAATAATGCAAAAGATTCTTCTCGCTCTCATTCGCGTATACCAACTCGCACTAAGCCCGTTTTTAGGCCAACACTGCCGCTTCACACCCAGTTGCTCCCAGTATACGCAGGAAGCCATCCGAAAGTACGGTGCAGCCCGTGGTAGTTGGCTGGGGATAAAGCGAATTGTGCGATGTCAGCCGTTTTGTGAAGGCGGGCATGATCCAGTTCCGTGAACCAATCAGCCATAAGCTTCACGATGACCATACCGTATATTTGGCATATGACAGACACAGGTATAACCACATAACCAAAGTTGTGGGGAATATATCTGCCAGTATCTGGTTTTACCCCTTAATTTCTTCCGGCTAGCGCACCTTGACCTTGATAATCTCCTCACCATCTTCATCACTCAAGTGGACCGCGCAGGCAATACAGGGGTCAAAACTATGAATGGTGCGCAAAATCTCTATGGGTTGATTCACATCGTGTAACTGATGGTTGTCTTCAAGGGCGGCCTCGTAGGCTCCCGGTTGACCGTTTGAGTCGCGTGGACCGGCATTCCAGGTGCTGGGCACCACGGCCTGATAGTTCTTGATGGTTTTATCTTCAATCACTATCCAATGGGCAAGACCGCCACGGGGCGCCTCCATAAAACCAACACCCTGGGCTTTCTTAGGCCAGGTTGATGGCTCCCACAACACCTCATTGAATGTCCTGGTATCACCTGCTTTGACGTTGACAATCAGGTCATCAAACCAGCCCTGCATCGCGTCAGCAAATAACTTGGTCTCCAGTGTACGTGCTGCCGTCCGGCCCAGTGTTGAGAACAGGGCTTCCACGGGGATATCCAGTGTATTGAGGGTCATATTAACCAGCTCTTTGGTCTGCTCGTGCCCGTTTGCATAGAGCATGAGTACTCGCGCCAGGGGACCCACTTCCATTGCATGACCTTTCCAGCGCGGTGATTTCATCCAGGAGTATGATTGCTCCACATCAAGATGTTCGTAGGGCGGTTTTGGACCGGTGTAGTTCAGGTCGGTTTCACCATCGTAGGGGTGCAAACCGGCATCTTTTCCGTCCTTGTAGTCATACCATGAATGTGAAATATACTCCTGAATTTCATCCGCGGCATTCATGTCAACATCGTGTATGGTGCTCAGATCGCGGTTCAAAATGGCACCTGCGGGTATCATGAAACCTGAAGGATCATCCATACCGTTGGACGGGAAATCACCATAGGTCAGGAAATTGCCCAGGCCTTCGCCCCGGCTACCCCAGTCTTTATAGAAACTCGCGATAGCCAGCGTATCAGGTACGTAGACCTGCTCAACAAAAACCTTCATCTGGTTGATAATATCCTGCACCTGGGAGAGTTTCTTCGCATTGATCGCTGAATCCGAGTTCAGATCTATAGCACAGGGAACACCTCCCACAACAAAGTTCGGATGCGGGTTCTTGCCGCCAAAAATAGTATGTAGACGCGCAACATCACGTTGCCATGAAAGTGCTTCCAGGTAATGTGATACAGCCATCAGGTTAGCTTCAGGCGGCAGCTTATAGGCGGGATGACCCCAGTAAGCCTTTGCAAAAATCCCCAATTGTCCTGCTTCCACAAAGCCCTTCAGTTTTTTCTTCATATCGGCGAAATAACCAGGTGATGATTTCGGATAGCTGCTCAATGATTGTGCCAGTTCAGATGTCGCTTTAGGATCTGCATTCAAGGCAGAAACCACGTCGACCCAGTCCAATGCATGCAAATGATAAAAATGCATCACGTGATCGTGTATGTACTGGGCACCTGCCATCAGGTTGCGAATCAGATCCGCGTTCTTCGGCACCGGATAACTGAGCGCATTTTCTACCGAGCGAATCGAGGCCAGCCCATGGACCAATGTACATACACCGCAGATTCGTTGTGCAAATGCCCAGGCGTCACGTGGATCACGGTCTTTGAGAATGACTTCGATGCCACGAACCATGGTACCGGATGAGTATGCGCTGACGATTTGATTACCCTCCATTTGTGCCTCAACACGCAGATGGCCTTCAATTCGGGTAATCGGATCAACTACGATTCGCTCGCTCATGTTTCTTCTCTCTGCTTATGCGTTTAAATAGTCTGACAAACACTGATACTGCCATTCGCACTCTGTATGTGCCGGATGCTGGTCCGTATCATCATCAATTAACATACTGGTATACGCCATTCTTGCGCTCATGGCCGCCTGCCATGCCGGCCCGCCCGCCCTGGAGTGTTCCGGTGACGTGACCGCGGCAACGGCTGCGCGGGCGACAAAGTAGCCCGCCTGATCATCCCAGTGCCCTTCTGCGCCACAACGTGCATGACTGTCGAATGTCACCGCATGGGCCAGCTTCAATGCAGCTGCAAGTTCTTCCACTGTGGCATCTTCATCCGATGCTGTTTTAACCACTCGCTCAAGACGTTTATCCGTACCCAGGGAAAGAACATGGTTAACGAATAACGCCGCAACCCGTCTTTGCTGCAAGTCATCAAGGGACTCAAGTTCCCGTTTAAATTGCGCTTCATTGTTTATGTCAGTCATTTTCTCTTGCTCCTGCACAATCAATCTTCGGCCAGGTGTTCTGCTATGGTTTCTGTGAGACTCAAAAGAGGAATTTCCATGTTGTATTCCTCAAGCCCGTCTTCCAGGTGAATCCGGCAATTCGAGCATGCGCTGATAATGGCATCCGGCTTAACTTCATCAAGCTGGGCTTTTTTCCGTTCGAATACCTTGAGACGAATTTCATCTGCGCGTTCATTCGCACTCACACCGCCACCAGCGCCACAACACCAGTTCATCTTTCCACCATCGGGCATCTCGACAAAGTCATCCGAGATCATATCGATCAGCCTGCGTGGTTCATCAATCACTCCACCACGTCGGGATATCTGGCAGGGATCGTGATAGGTGAGTTTCTGCGACTCCTTGGTGGCGACCTTCAGACGATCCTGCTGACGCAGTTCATCCATTACCTCGAGGATATGCCGGACCTTGAAGTTAAATGGTTTGCCAACCAGGTTGGGACCATCCCAGCGTATTGCCATGTAAGCATGACCGCACTCCGGACTGATAACCGTCTTAACCCTGAGCTTGTCAGCAACATCGACAATACGCTGTACCAACTCAGCAGCAATATCGGATACGCCGATCTGAATTCCACTGTTGGTCGCTTCAAAAGCTTCAGATGAAATAGTCCAGGTGACTCCCGCCTTGTCGAATATCTTCGCAACCGCTTCGATGAATTCGGGGAAATTCATGATTTCCATCGATGACAGAAGCAGCATGTATTCCACGTCTTCGACATCAACCGGAATCTTCAAACCGCTATCTTCTTCCACATGCCTGATCTGGGCACGCAGCGCCGGCCATTTCACACCCATCGGGCTGCCTATAGTGACAGAACGGTTGGTTGCACCGATCAGACCTTCAGGTGCCTGGCCGGCCGCCGCCATACCCTCACGTGTTTTACGGATCATCAATGCAATGTCATTACCCACCGGGCAGACCATCGAGCAACGACCGCACAGGGTACAGCTGTCATAAACCAGTTCCTGCCACTCTTCCAGCAACTTGTCATCGACCTTTTTCGTCAGACCCAGCATTTTGCCGACCCGCCCGAACAGTGTGTATTCAGATTTCCAAATACGCCGCAATGGCTCGGTCTTGTTGATCGGTGTGCGCTTCGGGTCACCCGTTTCCGTGTAGAAAAGACAGGCCTCAGCACACAGGCCGCAATGGACACAGCTGCTGAAGAAGGACGCGACGGACGAATCGATCTGTCGTTTGAAGGCATTAATGCCTTTTTCTAAGGTGGCACTCATGATGCAACCCCCCTGTAACCGGAAATCGCGCCGTTATACCAACGCGCAATGAAAAGTGTGAAAGCATGCATCAACTTGGTGAAAGGAAATATGATCAGCAGTAACTCGACACTCAATATGTGCACTGCCAGCAAGGTCGGTGCAGTCATGCCTATACGATGGAAGGCCAGGTAACCGGTAACCAACGGCAAAAAGGTGATAAACCAGGTCAGCAAATCTTCGAAGTTGGTAAGGTAGCGCATCACCTTGTTGGTCAGCCTGTTTACCAGGGTGGCCAACATCGCAATGATCGTGACCACAGCGAACGCATCAATTACCGGTGTCGGCAACGACGGCCAGCCAAACCCGATGATGTCCTTCAGGAACAGGATATGCGGTGCGGACAGAAAACAAACGATGAACAAGCCAATATGAAATATATATCCGGAAACAATGGTGACACTGGAGCGTTTGAAAGTCGTCCGGTCAGGAATCGTCCTTGTGATCATCGTTTTCAGGCCGCCGGACATCTCGCCGCCCTTGGCTTCAGCAAGGTTGGCTTTTCTGCCCAGCATGAATATCTCGAAGATTCGGATCACGACACCGGCAACAAAAATAACGGTTGCAATCTGCAAGCCCGGACCACGCGCCCAACTCAGAAGCTCGATTTCGGTCATAGTCTCTTCCTCATTTTTTCTGTCTTACAAAACATCACCAGCAACTCCTACTTTCTCAGGTCGTCAATGGTGGTCTTGATATGAATTTTGTCGCTGTTACTTTTCTTGCCGCGGTTTAAAGCACCAATGACAGCGCCTGCTGCGGCGGCCCCCGCTACCGTGTAAACGGCAGTCTTTGAAATATCCTCGGTCGGCATTGATAAAGCTTTATAGAAACCGCCGCCGTCCCAGAAATCAGGCTCAGAACAACCGAGGCACGGATGCCCGGACTCAATCGGGAAGCTGGTGCCGTTGTTCCATTTAGTCGTGGCGCAGGCGTTGTACGTAGTTGGACCCCGGCAACCGAGCTTGAACAGACACCAGCCCTTTTTCGCACCTTCATCATCAAAGGTCTCGGCGAATTGCCCCTTGTCATAAAACGGCCGACGGTAGCAGCGATCATGGATACTCTGGCCATAAAATGCCTTGGGCCGTCCGATATGATCCAACTCCGGTATTGAACCAAAAGTAAGGTAATGCGCCAACACACCCGTGATGACGACAGGGATCGGGGGACAACCCGGTACATTGATGATCCGTTTGTCCTTGATAATATCTTTAACGGAAACTGCACCGGTCGGATTCGGGTTGGCGTGTGGAATGCCGCCGTAGGTTGCACAGGTTCCAACTGCAATGATTGCAGCAGCGCCCTTGGCACTCTCGGTCAGCATATCAAGATTGCTGATACCCGCGATGGTTGAATAACCCGGGTTATCCAGTGGAATGGAGCCGTCTACCACCAACAGGTAATTACCGAAATTTTCTTCCATCGCAGCCTCGCGAGCCGCTTCGGCGGCTTCACCGGAAGCTGCCTGTAAAGTGTGATGGTAGTCCAGTGAGATTGATTCAAAAATCAGGCTCTCAACCGTCGGTGAATGCGCACGGGTCAGTGATTCGGTACAGCCCGTACACTCCTGGAACGACAACCAGATAACCGATGGCCTCATTGCATTCTCAAGCGCATTGGCAATCAAGGGTATCATCGATGGCGGCAGGGCCATCATTGACGCAGTCGTTGCGCAAAACTTCATGAAACTGCGGCGGGAAACCCCTTGACTCCGCAAGCTCTCGCCCAGGGTTCCAGATCCCGTCGTCCCTTCAGTCGGGGTGCCATCATTCAGGGATAAATCCTTCTTCATGTTTCCGTCTCCGCAAGTATTTACGTGTCTGTTGTTTCCAATTCCTGTGTAAGTTCTATCAATGCATCGGACATATCCTCTCGCTGCGACTTGAGGATGGCCGGTAATTCTGTAATCTCGATAAAGCGACCGACGACTGCTTCGTTTTCGTTGTAGTGGGTCACCAGCCAGACACCTGAATATGTCGTCTCGACGATATCGCTGCGGCCGAGGGCATCCAGGCGGGCGTGAACTTCACCCTGCCCCAACGCACTGATGATGGTTTCTTCTTCACCCGGTGCCAGCGGAATGCTGCGCAGGTCAATGACGCTGGTATTACCGTTGTCCAGTAATTCAAGCAGGGCATGACGTATCTCGTGCAAGATCGGCTTCACATTCCAGGTGAGTTCGTTACCCGAGTGAATATTGAACCGGGGAGTGTCTGTCTGACTCATGGGTTCACCCGCGACGGCAACCCCTGAACCTGCTGCTTTGCTGTCTCCAGGTTACAGTTTGAACTGTTGCCGCTGGCTATTTCCCATTGTTTAAGCCACCG
>JAOUCZ010000251.1 GCA_029859505.1 Lysobacterales bacterium
GACGATCGCGTTCGCGTTAACGTGGGTGCAGGTGAAACCGTTATTTGCACATTCATCAACCAACAGTTTGGCAGCCTGACTATCGTCAAGAATGTGCAAGGTGCCGATGCGACCTTTAACTTTACCAGTCTTGATGAAGTCAACGATCCGGCCATCGTGACGGATTTTGATATTGACACCACGGGTGCTGATCCGGATCAGCAGGTATTTAGTGGCCTGGCGTCCGGAATCTATGCCGTTTCCGAGCGTTCACCGGTGGCGATGGGTTATGAACTGACCGATATCTTCTGTGATGCGGTAGATAGCGAAGTTACTATCGGTGTGGATGAAGACTTTGATCCGGGTGACTCCAGTGTCACCGTAGACCTGGCCAACGGTGAAGATGTGACCTGTGTATTCACCAACCACGAGTTTGGTAATATCATTGTGGATAAGGTGACAGATCCATCAGGTTCATTGCAGAGCTTCGCGTTCACCACCAACTATGGTGCAGGTGGCTTCAGTCTTGCCGACCAGGATCCGGCGAATGATTCCGGCGACCTGTTGCCATCCGCTGTTGGTGGCACATATAGCGTGGTCGAGGGCGCAGTGCCTGGCTGGGATATGACATCGGCCACCTGTGATGACGGCAGTGATCCATCAGCGATCGACCTGGCACCGGGTGAGACGGTGACATGTACATTTGTCAACACTATCCAGCGCGGTAACATCATCGTGGATAAGGTGACAGATCCTGCGGGTTCATTGCAGGTATTCGATTTCACCACCAACTATGGTGCAGGCGGCTTCAGTCTTGCCGACCTGGATCCGGCAAATGATTCCGGTCCAATCCTGCCGACCAGCGAGAATAATGCGACGCCATACAGCGTGGTTGAGGGTGCGGTAACTGGCTGGGATATGACATCGGCCACCTGTGATGACGGCAGTGATCCATCAGCGATCGACCTGGCACCGGGTGAGACGGTGACATGTACATTTGTCAATACCCTCCAGGGCAGCAATATCATCGTGCAGAAGGTGACCGATCCGGATACCTCGACCGAGGACTTTGGTTTCGTCACCAACTACGGCAGTCCATTCCTGTTGATGAATGGCGAGCAGAATGACTCCGGTGAACTGTTACCGACCTCTGAGGCCGGTACCTACTCGGTGATCGAAGATGACACGCTGGGTTGGGACAAGACCTCTGCGGTCTGTGATGATGGCAGTGATCCCACGGCGATTGACCTGGCACCGGGTGAGACGGTGACCTGTGTGTTCACCAATACCATCCAGCGCGGCCGTATTCTGGTAGACAAGGTGACAAACCCTGCCGGATCGCCACAATTGTTTGTGTTTACAACCAACTACAGTGATCCATTTAGCCTGGCCGATGGCGATGCGCCGAATGACAGCGGTGATTTGTTACCGACGTCTGAAGCCGTTGCTTACGCGGTAATGGAGACTGAACTGGATGGATGGATTCTTACCGATGTGACCTGTCTCGGTACCGATGACTCCGTCAAGGACCCGGAGGCGATAGATCTTGGACCTGATGAGACGGTGACATGTACGTTTAGCAACAGTGGAGGGGCATCCGTTACTATCGTTAAGGAGCTTGTTGGCTTGGATGACGGCAGCTACTGTTACACGGTATCCGGACCTGATATTGACGATGGGTTCTGTATCCAGACTGAAGGCGGCACCGGTGAGGAGCTTTTTGAGAATGTAGCGACAGGTCAATACAGCATCATGGAATTGACTTCACCTGAGTTCATCCTGTTAAGTTCAGAATGTGATAATGGCGACTCGGCCGATGATCTGACTCTTGAGGCGGGTGATGATGTGGTATGTACATTTGTCAACGCGCCGGTTGTGGGAGTGCCTGTTAATAACCCACTGGTGTTATTGATGCTGATTATGATGATGCTCGCCACCGGTTGGTATCTCAGGCCGGCAGCAATGCGCAAGTTCTGAGTTAGTTCTATTGTGTAAAAAGAGGCCCGGGTAACCGGGCCTTTTTTTGTCCGCTGAGATTTTCACTCAGGACCCCTGGGGAACTCCAACCCAAAAAGAAGGGGCCTCGAAGGCCCCTCAATGTGGAGAAAATAAAATGTTAGCTCAGAACCTGTATCCGATGTGAGCACCAAAAATCCAGGGATCAATCTCGACGGTGCCGAGGCTTGCGCCGTCCAGCTTTGCCTTGGTGTCAATATCGATGTAACGTACATCGAAATTAAAAAACCAATCGTCATTAAACATAACATCGAAGCCTATCTGGCCAGCCAGTCCCCAGCTGTCGCCAAGGCTCAGGTCAGTACCTTCCAAGGCACCCTGGGTTTTTTCACTAAAGAAATTGGTGTAGTTGATACCCACACCCACGTAGGGCTGAAACTGCTCCGTTGGTCTGAAGTGATACTGCAAACTTACGGTAGGTGGCAGATGTTTGGTGCTGCCTACCTTTGAGCCATCGTGTAATTCAATGTCATGTTTGAAAGGGTAGGCTGCAAGTACTTCCAGGGCCCAGATATCTGTCATCATATAGGTGAAGTTAATCGTAGCGCTGGTAGCTGATTCAACCGATACGACATCGTGATTGTCCGATGCCGGATTAACGTAAGATGCGCCTACCCGGACCAGCCAATCACCCGGTTCGAATGCATTGGCCGTGCTGGCAAATCCCATACTTAGGGCCATTCCCGCCAGAAGTGCGGTCTTTACTTTAAATTGCATTATGCTGTAGCTCCTGAAATAGTTATAAACATGAATATTAATTGTATTTTATAACAATTTACCGATATTGACTTGTATCAATAAAAACCCATACATGGGTAAAACCAGGCGGCAATATAATTGATCAGAATCATTAAGCCGGTTTACAGGATTGAATGATATTGCAGGGTACTTTCGTATTTGAAATAGAATGGCAAAGTGTACGGTCTTAATCGTGCAATCAACTGACAGAGAATAATGATGAACAAATGCTTTTCAGGACTGATAATGGCCCTTTTGATGGAATTTTCCGCTGCGACCATGGCACAAGGACGTACGGATATTCATCCTAGTGCTGATCAGGTGCAACCGCTCCTGATCGGGATGAAGGCACCGGATTTTACGGTGCAGGATATTGAAAATCAGACATTCAGATTTGAGTCAGGAGCGCAGGATAGACCTATCGTATTGACATTTTTTCGTGGTGGTTGGTGTCCGTATTGCAATTTGCACCTCGCTGAATTGCGTCTGGCAGAAAAACAACTGAAGGAAATGGGTTTTGATATTTGGTTTATCAGTATCGATAGTCCGGAGTTTTTGCTGGAAAGCCTGGACGATCCGAACATAGGTTATACCCTTTATTCGGATTCTTCATTGAATGCCACACGAGCTTTCGGCCTGGCGTTTCAAGTAGACGATGAGCTGCACAAAAAATATCTGAGCTACGATATTGATCTGGAAAAGGCCTCGGGTGAAACGCACCATGTGTTGCCGGCCCCTGCTACCTATCTTATAGGCACGGATGGCTTGATTAACTTTGCCTATATCAACCCGGATTACAAGGTACGGTTACACCCTGATGTCCTGTTGGCCGTCGCGAAAGTTTATCGGGAGGATGCGGACAGGCGACTGGAATCCAGGTACAGGAAGTCTAAAAATAAATGAAGGGTTGCCAGGCAGATTTTTTGTCAAAGGATCGTGACTGGAAACTGGTAATTTCCGAATCATTTTGTGACCTTGGTGAATTGCTGGAATATTGTGAAATAGATCCTTCCAGGGCAAGTTTTACCGGCAAGCATGATTTCGCATTTCGGGTAACCAGGTACTATGCGTCACTGATTGAGAAGCGCAATGCCCTTGACCCGTTGCTGCTCCAGGTTTTGCCGGATGCGCGCGAGTTCCAGCTTGTCGATGGATACAGTGAAGATGCCGTTGGTGACAAACAGGCCATGGCTGTCCCCGGTTTGATTCACAAATACCACGGCAGGGTGCTGCTCACCCTGACCGGTGCCTGTGCGATTCACTGCCGGTACTGCTTCCGTCGTCACTTTGCCTATAGCGAATCCAGTGTCGATTACCGGATGAACGGTCAGGTCATGACCTACCTGTCTGAAAACCCGGATGTGAGTGAGGTAATACTCTCCGGTGGTGACCCATTGATGGTCAGTGACGACAAACTTGCCAGGCTGATCAGCAGTCTTAACAGAATTCCGCATATCCGCGTTTTACGTTTCCATAGCCGGCTGTTGTCGGTGTTGCCGGAGCGGATTAGCGTAAATTTGTTGGAGGTTTTAAAGCAGTTCAGCGGACAGGTGGTATTTGTCACGCATATCAATCATCCCAATGAAATATCGGCACACAACCAGGCGGCATTCCGTTTGCTGGCCCAGGATGGCTACCAGGTTTTCAATCAATCCGTTTTGCTCAAAGGTGTCAATGACAGCTCGCAAATACTGAGTGATCTGTCCAATAAATTATTCGAGAGCCATGTCATCCCGTATTATTTACATCGGTTGGACAGGGTACAGGGCGCCGCTCATTTCGATATATCAAAGCAGGAGTCCTGCCGGATTTATCAACAGCTACGCAGCAGTTTGCCCGGCTATCTGCTGCCCACCCTGGTCGAGGAAGTTGCAGGTCAGTCGTCAAAAACCCCCGTGCACTGTGATTGACCGGCAGGTCTGAGTCCAGCCTCTTTATTAAAACCGATGCAGCTAATGCTTCAGAAGTCTGCCGGCGGTGTCAGCCGTTTACGTGGTGGGTCGTAAAAAACCTTTGTGACGACACGGGCATTGGCCATCACTCGGCTCCACTTCAGTTCCTTCTGATAATAGATTTCCACCAGCAACTCTTCACCGGGCTCCCCATATGGCGCTTCCAGGGATGCCAGTGCGATACTCGCCTTGGCTGAAGGTGACCAGGCTGCCGAAGTCACTGTACCTACCTGTTTTTTATTTTTTGTAAATACATAAGAGTCATGGGCCGGTTTGTTGCCTTCAATATCAAGTTTGACCAGGTTATATCGATGGCCTGACTTTTTTTCTGCCAGCAGTGCTTTGCGGCCGTTGAAGTTGGGTTTGTTGAAGTCGATCAGCCAATTGAGCCCCAGTTCGAATGGTGAACGGGTGTGGCCGGTACGTACCGTGGCGTGTGCCGGCATGAAATCATGGCGGGCCTGGATGAAACCGGCTTCTATGCGAAGCAGTTGCAGAGCTTCATCGCCCATGGCCGTAATGCCGAAAAGATGACCCGCCGCAAATAACCGGTCCCACAAAACCAAAGCATGTTTCGGGTCTATCCATAATTCATAGCCCAGGTCACCGGTAAAACCGGTTCGCGAAACAGTGATAAGCGTGTCCTTTAGTGAGAAACTCCTGATAT
>JAOUCZ010000006.1 GCA_029859505.1 Lysobacterales bacterium
ACGGGACCCCGGGATCGCATTTGCAGAGGCCTGCGGGATATTGCTTGAGAGCAACCGCAGCATAGCGAACCGGATGTTCAAAGAACCACGCGGTGCATTGGCACCAGGACAGCTGGCCGACATCATAATCTCCGATTACCTGCCGTTCACGCCGCTGAATGCCGATACTTTTTATGGACATCTGCTATTCGGGCTGAGTTTCGCGCCTGTACGCACGACCATTGCACGTGGCCGGGTGATCATGGATGAAGGCCAGATGCCCCATCTGGATGAAGCGGC
Source organism: Lysobacterales bacterium (assembly GCA_029859505.1). GTDB lineage: Bacteria > Pseudomonadota > Gammaproteobacteria > Xanthomonadales > SZUA-36 > SZUA-36. The sequence continues at coordinate 280 of JAOUCZ010000006.1, forward strand.
TATCCGTGCCCGTTGTACCCAGCGGGCCGCCAATCTCTGGAGCCGGATTCACTAGAAGTGAGAGAAGTATTTCAACAAGAGGAATAGTGACATCAGAATTTGCTGGAAAAACTATCATACACCGCAGTCTATTGCCGAAGCGGTTGGGTGGCTGAAGCACTATGATGGTTCCGCCCGGGTACTCGGTGGTGGAACCGATCTTTTGCTGGATATCCAGCAAGGCCGGAGCCCGGTGGAAGAGGCGATGGTGGACACCTCCCGGATTTCCGGGTTAGACCGTATCAGCATCGAACACGATCACATCGTAATTGGTTGTGCTGTTACACATACACAAATTGTCCGGGAGCAATCCATTAGGCGTAGTGGCACCTGCCTGGTGGAAAGTTGCGGTGTCATCGGTGGTCCGCAAGTAAGAAACGTGGCCACACTGGCCGGAAATGTTGCACATGCCATGCCGGCGGGTGATGGCAGCATCGGCTTGCTCGCACTTAATGGGGAGATAGAAGTTGCCGATGCCGCAGGCTGTCGGTGGATGCCTTTGCAGGATGCCTTTCTGGGCCCGGGGAAAAGCGCAATTGATCCCCGACGGGCCCTTCTGACCCGACTACGATTCCGGCCCACAGTCGCAGGTGAGGCTTCTGCGTTTACACGCGTCATGCGACCGCAGGGCGTAGCCTTGCCAATGATATCGATGGCAGCACGATTGCAAGTTGACGGTGACAATACCATTACCGCTGTCCGCATCAGCCTCGGCCCTGCCGGGCCGGTACCTCATCTGGCCCGTCCGGCCATGGATTTACTCAAAGGCAGGCCAGCGGTGTTGCAGGAGTTTAAAAAGGCGGCAGACGCTGTTCTTGCATCAGTTGCGTTGCGAAACAGTAAGCACCGTGCAACACGGGAGTACCGTGAAGAAATGATCCGCACACAATTGCCAATGATCCTTACCCGTGCCGCTGAACGTGCACGTGGCAGTCAGGTGGTACCACAGGGGCTTGGCTTATGAGTCGCTTACAGATGGTGGTCAATGACAGGGCAGTGGATCTTGATGTTCCTGACTCGCGGTTCCTGTCGGAGGTATTGCGTGAGGACCTTGGTCTGACCGGTACCAAGATAGGGTGTAACGAAGCGGAATGCGGCATTTGTACCGTGCTGGTTAATGGCACGCCAGTCGTGAGCTGCACCTACCCCGCTTTCAAGGCTTCAGGCACCCGTGTTGAAACCATCGAAGGTCTGTCCACCGATGATAATCTGCATCCGCTGCAACAGGCATTCCTGGACCATGGTGCTGTTCAGTGCGGCATATGTACACCCGGTATGATCATGACGTCCAAGGCCCTGTTGGATGAAAAACTCGCGATGGGCGAGGTGCCGAGTGAAAATGATATCAAGGCCGCGTTGAAAGATACCTATTGCCGCTGCACTGGTTATCAAAGTGTCATCAGTGCCGTGAAACAGGCTTCCGGGCAGGATATTCCACCTTACATTCCTAAAACAGTTTCTGCCGGTTTTGAAGTGGGCAGGGCGAAACCCAACCCGGATGCCCTGGCCAAGATACGAGGTCAGGCAAAATTTACCGATGATTACCATTTCCCCGGAATGCTCTACGCACGTACCTTGCGCGCCGGTGTTCCGCATGCTCGTATAGGTTCGATAGATACCAGTGCCGCGCGTGCGCTGGCCGGTGTGCGTGCAGTCTTAACTCACGAGGATGTCCCAGGGCGCAACCTTCACGGAATAGTTGATCTGGACTGGCCGGTACTGTGTTCTGACAAGGTCCGTTACAGCGGGGATGCGGTGGCGGTTGTCGCCGCGGATAGTGAAAGTATCGCAACACAGGCGCTGGAGCTTATTAAGGTTGACTACGAGGAATTGACTGCGGTTACCGATGCGGTTTCTGCACTCAATTCCGGTGCGTCCGTTGTACATGAGGGCCGTGCTGATGGCAATCTGCTGAAACATATCAAGGTTAAAAAAGGTGATGTTGCCACCGGTTTTGACCAGGCCGATGTCATTGTTGACCGCACCTACCGTACACCGACCACCGAGCATATGTTCCTGGAGCCTGAGTGCGCTATAGGTGTTCCTGCAGGTTATGATCCAGCCAAATTTGGCGGGGCTTTCGATAAGGATGCAGTGCGGGGTATTACTGCCATTCATGACAAGTTATCAATTTATGTAGGTAGCCAGATTCCTTACCTTGACCGGGACCAGGCAGCCGCTGCCCTGGGGCGGGAGCCTGACCAGGTTCGTGTTGTTGCAACCCTGATGGGTGGTGGATTTGGTGGCAAGGAAGACATTGCCGGGCAGATACACGTAGCTTTGCTCAGCGAGGCGACGGACCGTCCTGTCAAAATGCTTTATTCGCGCCAGGAAAGCCTGCTTTTCCACCCGAAGCGTCACGCAACAGTCATCCGTATTCGCACTGGTGCCACCAGCGAGGGCCGTTTAACTGCGGTCGCGGCAACACTGTATGGAGATGGTGGAGCCTACGCCAGCCTGAGTGAAAAAGTTCTCACCCGTGCCACCACACATGCTTCCGGTCCCTACGATGTGCCACATGTAAAAGTGGATTGTTTCGCCGCATATACCAACAACGCACCATGTGGTGCCTTTCGCGGGTTTGGTGTTTCACAAAGCTGCTTTGCGGTGGAAAGCAACATGGATATTCTGGCCGAGAAATTGGGGCTGGATGCCGTTGAATTCCGGCGTAGGAATACACTGGATGTGGGTTTGGTCACCGCCACCGGTCAAAAAATGCGTGAAAGCGTGGGATTGAACGAATGCATCTCGCGTGTAAACCGGGATATGCGGAACAATGATTTTCAATGGAGTTGGCAGGAAGGCCGTAGTCATTTTGCCTGGGGCTTTGCGGTCGCTTACAAGAATACCGGTCTTGGTGGGGGTGCGCCGGATAAATCCAGTGCCCAGGTCGAGCTATGGGCTGGTCCGGGCCAGGACATACGGGCCGAGGTGCGGACTACCGCAGCAGAGTTGGGGCAGGGTTTGCCGGCAGTACTGGCCGCCTGCACGGCAGAAGAGTTGGGCATCCCCGCTAAATGCGTGAATGTGCTGTTAGGTGATACCGATTATTGTCCGGATGGCGGGCCCACCACTGCCAGCCGGCAAACATTTGTTACAGGTAATGCGGCCCGCCACGCTGCGAGAAGTCTGACCGATCTACTCTCACCAGTTGCTGGTAAATTGTTGGCCTGTGATCCCGGTCAGGTTGAATTTAATGACGGCTGCTTTCGTGTAGCCGGCAACTCCATAAGCCTTGCAGAGGTAGTCAGAGCGGCCTCGGGTTCCGGTATCCCAACCGTAGCTGAATATGAGTATTGGGCTCCGAAAACCGAGCCATTAGGTACGGGCGGCGATATGCATTTTGCCTTTGGTTTCTGTGCCCAGGCTGTACTGTGTGAGGTCAACGGGGATACCGGTGAAGTTCATGTACGTAAGGTCGTTGCTGCACACGATGTTGGTCGTGCAATCAATCCGTTGACCCTGGAAGGACAGATCGAAGGTGGCATCGTCATGTGTATCGGATATGCGCTTACCGAACACTACATACAGGAACAGGCGCTGCCCTGGACCAGTGTCATGGCACGTTACAAGATGCCGGGCATCGGGCACACACCCAGCATCATCTCGCATATCGTGGAGCACCCGACATCCAGCGGGCCATATGGAGCCAAGGGGGTAGGAGAGTTGCCAAGTATCCCCACCAGCGCAGCCATAACCAATGCGATTTATCGTGCCACCGGCGTACGCGTACGCAGTTTGCCCGTTGATCAGGACGGACTACTGCGGGCCATGCGTGCCGGAGAGAAAGAAGTTGAACTGGGTTGGGGAGACCTCGAACCCATACCCGTGGTCACCCTTGGAGGTGAGAAGTGAAACTGATACCGGAAATTAACGAAGCGGTACTCAATAAGAGTATTGAGCGTGCCCGTGAGCGCAATATTATCCTGCCGACTTTTGCCCAGATGAAGAATCCCGGTCTGATTCCGGAGATGATTAAAGAACGACTTCGTCAAGTTGGGCTATGGGATATGGATCCAGCCAACCTGTTCCGGATCACCTGGAAGAATGAACCGATAGCCCAGGGTGGCGGGTATGGCGAGGGTAACTGGATTGAGTTTCCCTCCTCAATCACGGGCGTGGATGCGAGAATCGTTGGAATCAGTGGTAAATGGTTTCCAACCGGCGCCCACAAGGTCGGAGCAGCCTATGGCTGCCTGGTGCCACGTCTGGTAACCGGAGCCTTCGACCCTGATACCCAAAAAGCAGTCTGGCCTTCGACTGGTAATTACTGCCGTGGCGGTGCTTATGATTGCGCGCTACTTGCCTGTCCCGCAGTTGCCATTCTGCCGGAGGGCATGAGCCATGAACGATTTGACTGGTTACAGAAAATTGGCACCGACGAGATTATCGCAACACCCGGAACCGAATCCAACGTTAAGGAGATCTACGACAAATGCTGGGAGTTGCGGCGTGAGCGCGGTGATGGGGTCGTTATTTTTAACCAGTTCGAGGAATTTGGTAACGCCATTTGGCATTACCACACCACCGGCTCGCTGATCGGGGAAACCTTCAATAACCATTACGCCCACGGCCCGAATGGAGAAGCAGGGCGGCTGTCTGCATATGTCAGCGCCACGGGTTCTGCGGGTACCTTGGCCGCCGGTGACTTTTTACGCAGACATCACCCGGGTATCCGCGTGGTGGCGACCGAAGCCTTGCAGTGCCCTACGCTATTAAGTTTCGGTTTTGGTGAACACCGTGTTGAAGGTATTGGCGACAAGCACATACCGTGGATTCACAACGTGCGTAATACCGACATGGTGGTGGCCGTTGATGATGAGCAGACAATGCAACTGATGCGCTTGTTCAACGAAGATGAGGGCCATGCCTGCCTGCGCCGTGAGGGTGTTGATGAGGCGACTATCGGAGCACTGGGTCAGATCGGAATCTCCGGTCTTTGCAACCTCGTGGCGAGTATCAAAACAGCGCGTTATTACGACATGGATGGTCGTGATGTGATTTTTACCCCGCTGACCGACTCAATGGAGCTGTATTCATCACGCATGGAGGAGATGAAGGCAAAACACGGGCCATACACAACGCACCTGGCTGACCAACACTATGGGCGCTACCTGATGGGTATAGGCCCGGATTACTTGCGGGAGTTGGGTTATGCCGATCGTAAGGCATTGCATAACTTTAAATACTTCACCTGGGTGGAACAGCAGGGCCGTTCTTCAGAGGAACTCCGGGAACTGTGGGATGAGGACTTCTGGACCGAAGTATTCTCACAGGAGGTTGTCGATGAATGGGACCAGCTTATTAACAACTTTAACCGGGCGACCGGGTTGAGTCAGCCGTGATGAGAGACAAGAACATGCAGATCAACAGCCATGATTACGGCGATGCAAAGAAAATCGAATCCGATCTCGCTGCCTTTATGCAGGCTATCATTCGAATTCCTTCACTGAGTTCAAGGGAAGGCGCAGTTATCGAACGAATGAGTGAGGAAATGCTGCGGGTCGGGTTTGACGAGGTAATAGTTGATCCAATGGGTAACCTGATCGGCCGTATCGGTTCGGGTCCTTTTGTGATTGCGTTGGATGGACACGCGGATACCGTGGACACCGGTGACCTGTCTTTGTGGGATCGTGACCCCCATTCCGGCGACATAGAGGACGGTGTTCTTTACGGCCGTGGCGCCAGTGACCAAAAAGGCGGAATCGCTTCTGCCGTTTATGCGGGCGCGTTGTTGAAAAAGGCCGGGATACCGGATGAGGTCACGCTGTATGTGACAGCAACTGTGCAGGAAGAGGACTGCGATGGCTTGTGCTGGCAATACATTGTCAACGAGCTTGGGTTACGCCCGGACCTGGTCGTGATTACCGAACCGACCAGTCTTCGTCTTTACCGCGGCCAGCGTGGGCGAATGGAGATGGAAGTGCACACATCGGGTATTTCCTGTCATGGATCGGCACCGGAGCGCGGTGTCAATGCCATCTACAAAATGGCGAACATCATTGCGGATATCGAGAAACTTAACCAAAGACTGGAGCCACGTTCACCTCTGGGCAAAGGCACAGTGACCATCAGTGAAATACGCTCCACCTCGCCGAGCCTGTGCGCCGTCGCTGACGGCTGTACTATCCACCTGGATCGCCGTTTGACCGTGGGTGAAACGGAAGCAACAGCGGTAGCGGAAATTTACGCATTACCATCGGTTAAGGCTGCTGATGCCACTGTAACCGTTTTGAATTATGCGGTACCCAGCCATACGGGTCTGGTCTACCCGACCCGCAAATACTACCCGACCTGGGACACCGATGAGGATGATCCTGCCATGCTGAGCGCAAAAACCGCGTACCGTGCCGCATTTGGGGAAGAGCCTGAAACGGGCTTTTGGACATTCAGCACCAATGGTGTTGCGATAGCGGGTATGCATGGGATTCCATCCATCGGATTCGGCCCCGGACATGAACACTTCGCTCATGCACCTAATGAACAGGTGGATATCGAGCACCTGGTGCGCTGCACGGCTTTTTACACCGCCCTGGTCAAGACCCTGGCCCGTCAACAAGGAGAATAAAATGAATCAGGAAGCATTACCGCTGACAGACCGTATGAAGGGCCGCGACTGGCTGATGACCCAGGACTGGGCGGATGACGAGATTGAACTTGTTCTGGAGACAGCCAACCAGTTAAAAACCGATTTCAAAACTGGTGTACAGACGCTACACCTGCCGCACAAAACCATCTTTCTGATATTTTTTGACAAATCCACACGCACCCGTAACTCATTTGAGGCCGGTATCACCCAGTTAGGTGGTCATGGGCACTTTATCGATTCCGAAACATCACAAATTGCCCATGGCGAAAGTCCCAAGGACATGGGAATTATTTTATCCAGCTACGGCCACGGTATAGCAATACGCCATGACACCGTACCAGGCGAAGGACAGACCTACATGCGCGAGGTGGCCGAGTGGGCCAGTGTGCCGGTGATCAACATGCAATGTGACGTGGACCACCCGTGCCAGACACTGGCCGACCTGATGACCATTCGCGAGGAGTTTGGCAAGGATCTGCGTGATCTCAAGATTGCAGTTTCCTGGGCTTACGCACCAAGTTATGTCAAACCGATGTCAGTTCCCCAGGGGTTGATCATGCTGATGACACGTTATGGTATGAATGTCACCCTGGCCCATCCACCGGAATACACGCTGATGGCCGACACCATGCGTATTGCACACGAGAACACAACGCGTTCCGGCGGTAAGTTTTCAGTGGTTAACACAATGGAAGAAGCATTCGAGGACGCGGATATTGTGTATCCAAAAAGCTGGGGTCCTGAGGCCCTTTTTTCCAATCCTGAGGAGGCGATGAAGGTGGCTTCCGGGTACCGTCACTGGATCTGTGACGAGGCGATGATGGCGCATGCGAAAAAGCAGGCGGTTTACATGCATTGCCTGCCGGCGGATCGTGGCAGTGAAGTGACCGATGCGGTGATTGATGGACCGCAGTCGCGTGTTTACCCGGAGGCAGAAAACCGAATGCATACGGCCAAGGCCCTGATGGCCTTGACAATGTAGAAGGAGACCGCCCGGATGAACAAGCACGTCGACACTGGTGAGTCTCGTAAAGCACCACTTGTGGTGATTGCCGTTGGCGGTAACTCGTTGATCAAAGATGACCAGCACCGGACCGTGTTGGATCAGTACAACGCTGTCGGTGAGACCGCTCGCCATATCGTACCGATTGTATCTGAAGGTTATCGCGTTGTTGTCACTCATGGCAACGGACCGCAGGTGGGATTCATACTTCTGCGATCTGACCTGGCCCGTGAAATACTGCACCAGGTGCCGCTGGCCAGTTGTGTGGCTGATACACAGGGTGCCATCGGTTACCAGGTAGCGCAGACCCTGCAGAACGAACTTCTCCGCACTGGTATCGATAAGGATGTGGCTGCGGTGGTGACCCAGGTCGTTGTAGATGCGGATGATCCGGGCTTCGAAAGACCCGACAAACCCATTGGGCCTTTCATGACTGCGGATGATGCGGCCAGGCATGCCAGTGAAGATGGTTGGATCGTGGGTGAGGACGCTGGCCGCGGTTGGCGGCGCCTGGTTGCTGCTCCCGCCCCTCGTGAGATTGTTGAGCTCAACTCCATACGCACGTTGCTTGATAACGGAACGCTGGTTGTTGCTGTGGGCGGTGGTGGGGTTCCAGTGGTTCGTTTAGCTGACGGAAGCCTCACCGGGCGAGATGCTGTGATTGATAAAGATGCTGCTTCCAGCCTATTGGCAAGTGAGCTCGGTGCCTCGGTTTTGATCAAGTCCACCAGCGTGGACAAGGTCGCATTGAACTTTGGTACACCACAACAGCAGGATATCGATCACATGACGGCTTCGGAATGCCGCCGCTACCTTGACCAGGGGCATTTTGCCCCCGGTAGTATGCAACCCAAGATCGAGGCCGCGCTTGCCTTTCTGGAACAGGGGGGTGAAAGGGTCATTATCACTCAACCCCATCATCTTGAAGAGGCACTGCACGGTATATACGGTACCCACATTGTGCCATGAAGAGATATCGAGAATGAGCATGAACGGTTATAAGTGTGTTGCCTGCTCGGTGGTGCAATCACCGGGGTTTGAAGGTTTTTTGTGTCCTGCCTGTGGCGGTAATCTTGATGTCAGCTACGACTATGATGAAGCTGCCTCAAAAATTGACGGGCGCTTTGCTGAAGGCTCAAATGACCTGTTCCGGTTTGCAGCGTTGCTACCACTAAAATGGCCACGTTCGCCTTTTCCGCTGCGGGTAGGGGGTACACCACTGTACCCGGTACGTCCGTTGGAAGAACTGAAAGGAATGTGCAATTTGTATCTCAAGGATGAGACCCTGAATCCCAGTGCATCGCTTAAAGACCGTGCAAGCGCTGTAACCGTTGGCCGGGCGCTGGATGTGGGTGCCGGTGTTGTAGCAGTGGCAAGTACCGGTAATGCCGGTTCCTCGCTCGCCTGCCTGGCCGCCGCCACCGGGCTCGTTTCAGTGGTATTCGTGCCCGCCAGTGCGCCCGAGGCCAAACTCACCCAGATGCTCGCATTCGGTGCCAGAGTGATGGCAGTCAATGGTACCTATGATGATGCTTATGATCTGTGTACTGCGGCATGCACTGAATTCGGATGGTTCAATCGCAGCACAGGCTACAACGCGTTTACCCGTGAGGGCAAAAAAACCTGCGCATACGAGATATGGCAGGATCTTGGCGGCCGGGTACCGGATCGTGTCATGGTTTCCACCGGTGACGGAAATACGCTCAGTGCCATATGGAAAGGCTGGTGTGATCTGAAAGCAGTGGGTTTGATCGATAGTTTGCCAAAGATTGACTGTGTCCAGTCGCAAGCGAGTGCAGCGATCAACGATACGATTCAACAGGTTCGCAGTGTTGACGATGTTGTTGTGGACTGGTCTCGCCTGGTGGTAAGAGAGGTCAGCGCATCAACCGTTGCAGACTCCATCTCTGTTGACAGGCCACGTGACGGTTTGGCTGCTGTTAAGGCTGTCATTCAATCCGGCGGCGAAGCGATAACAGTATCCGACCAGGAAATTCTGGCTGCCATTCCTGAAATGGCACAGCTCACTGGTGTTTTCGCAGAACCTGCAGCGGCTGCGCCATGGGCGGGTCTGAAGCATTTGCTAAAAAATCAGATGGTAGCTCGTGAGGAATTGGTGGTATGCATTGTTTCCGGCAGTGGTCTCAAGGATATTAGCAGCGCAAGTAAGGAAGTGGGTCAGCCGTGTCTTATTGAGCCGTCACTCAAGGCCGTAAAGGAAAGTCATCCACCATTGGACGTTTTAGTGCCCTGCAACCAGGTGTAGTGTCGCCCCTGCTAGGTAGGATCAGTGCTAACACGACACCAGATCGCCAGGCAGAAAAGGAGCTTAAAGTTGCCAAACTCAAAAAAACTATCCAAAATGATCAAATGAGTGCCGGTATTTTCCCCGGCACATCCTATTGTCACCTGCAGGTAAATGATCATTGAACAAAATTAGGCGCAAAAAAGCATTGCGATTTCTCGAATCAGGCTTCCTGGTGACGGGTCTGATTTTGCTCACCACCTTTGTCCTCGCCCGTGTTTGGGGCGATTATCAGAGCAAGTCTGATATTCTTGCTTTCGAGCAGGCCATCGTCACTGAATCCGCGCCAGCCGATACACTGCCGGGTGACAAAAGCACACTATCAGACGAGCCTGACTATACACTTTGGTCGAGCAAGCGCATTGATGACTACCATAAAAGCCTAACGCAACGTGATGATGCGCCGCTGGCGGTACTGAGTATCGACAAGCTTGCATTGAAGGTCCCCGTCTATAACGGCACAGATGAGATCAACCTGAATCGTGGCGCCGGGCGAATCAAGGGTACTGCCAGGGTGGGTTCACCGGGTAACCTCGGTATTGCTGCTCACCGGGACGGGTTTTTTCGCGGACTGAAAGACATCGAGATAGGAGACAGCATCGATATGCTGACTCAACAAGGTAAATCAGAATTTGTGGTTTCTTCAATCACCATCGTTGATCCCACGGATATTAGTGTGCTCGCACCTACCGACGATTTCACAATCACACTTGTGACGTGCTATCCCTTTTATTTTGTCGGTCATGCACCTAAGCGTTATATTGTAAAAGGTGAGTTGCTTTCTAATCTGTTAAATAAATCATAGACGAGGATTGAAATGAAAATAGCTAATTTGAAATACGGCCTTATTGCCATCGCTGGCCTGGGAATTTCAGCAAATGCCAGTGCAGCACTTACTTGTGAAGATATTGTGTTTTCTCCGGAAGCTTTTGAGGCATATGAGTTTGTAGACAAGGCGTGCCTTGAAATGGTTGATCGCAACGGTGTGATGTTTGCCAAGCTGACAGCCAGGGTCGTTGCGCAAACCGCAAGCGGCACACATCTGCGTTACAGACATGCAGACGGCCAGCTTGGCCCAAGCCACCTCTCAACTGCTCCAAACGACTTCGAGACAATGATGTCCGGTGAACCGGTCAGGATGGTAGATCTTGCGGTAAGGCAGCAGATCAATATCTATGTGGGTAGCAAGTACTGGGTGGACCCGACATTACTGGTTGAAGAAGCGATTGTTGAAGAGATGGTAGAAGAAGCAATTGTCGAAGAGGTCATCGAAGAAGAGATCATTGAAGAAGAGATGGAAGCAGAACTGCCAACGACGGCGGGTCCGTTGCCATGGCTGGCATTGTTTGGTTCCCTGTTCCTGATTCTCGGTGGCGCATTGCGTTTCTCTCGGAAGCAGTAAGCAATTTACCAGACAAAAAGGCTGATCATGCCTGGTGTGTGGATTAGTTTTTTGCGAAACCAGGAGCCAAAGGTCAGATAAAGTACGTTAAATAAAGAAGGCAGAGAACATATGGTGTTCTCTGCCTTTCTTTTTGCCTGCTGGAAATGGGGGTGCAAACCCTGTAGTCCTTTTTCGAGCGGATCGGCCTACGCGAATTTAGGACTTCGCTGAGTAGTGATCATACTTCCTGTTCAGGGTTTTCTGTTTCGAGTTCTCCCCACTGTAGCCATTCGCCGACCAATTTGTAGCCTAATGCCAACACGATGGCACCGACAAATAAGCCGACAATACCGGATGTAATCATACCGCCGATGGCACCCAGCAGAATGACCAGCATTGGTACGTCAACGCCACGTCCCAAAAATAGCGGTTTCAGTACGGCGTCACTAAAACTGACCAGGAGGCTCCAGATCAGAAAAATTACCGCAACCGTGGTGCTTTCTGCAGAAAAAACATAAAACGCCACCGGTCCGAGTATGAGTAAAGGAGGTAGTTGGGCTATGGCCAGGACCAGAATAAAAATGGCTAATAATCCAGCTGCCGGCACCCCGGCAAACATCATGCCGAGACCACCAAGTACTGCCTGGATAAATGCGATACCTATAACGCCGACCGCAACGGAACGTATCGTGGAAGTTGACATCTCCAGTAATTCTTCACCCTGGTTTGGTGACAGGCGGTTAGCCATTCTTTTCAGTCCTGCATTGGCGCCATCGGCGCTCACCAGGAACACCGTCGCTATCAGAAAGGAAACAATAAACTGCAGCACACCGCCGCCTACCCCGGCAGCAGCACCAAGCATTTTCTTGCCGATGGCTGTGAGTTGATCAGGATATCGTGCCAGCACGGACCTCAGGTTGTCTGATGCCTGAAGCCACAAATTATAGGTCTTCTTACCGACAACTGGCCATTCCTCGACGTAAGCAGGTGGAGGGGGTACGTGTATCTTACCTTCGGATATCTGGTCACCCAGCTCGGTCGCACCATCAACCATCGAAGAAGACAGGGAAATAATAGGAACCAGGATGATTCCAATACCCATAACTGCAATCAGGGTTACCGCAAGCTTCTTTCTTCCACCTAGTTTTTCAACCAGTTTGAGGTATGGATTGTAAATTGCGACAGCAATAATGGCACCCCACGCGACGATTGCAATAAATGGTGTGAGTATTTGCAGGCACCAGGCCAGGATCAGAAAAATGAGTCCTAGCCGAATGGCAATCTCGATGGCCTGGGCTGTACTGCTAGTTGAGTTTACGGATAAGTTCATGTCTGCTTGCTCCAAAAAGGTTTAATTTCCCGGAGCAAGCATACACCGACCTGACTTTGCAGGTCGAGAGGATGAAGTTTATCAGGCGGCTTTTTCGCTCAAATCCAGTAGTTGGACTGTTTCAGTTCGAGGGTCGAGAACATCAGCAAGTGTAAAACGACCCAGTGCTTCCAGGTAAGCCTGCATGGCGTTGTGAAGATAGCCCTTGAGACGGTTGTCTGCCGACAGTCCTTGTTTGTCGTAAAGGCATGCTTCGTCATTTTGATCAAGATGTTTTTCCGTGTGACGGATTATATCATTCAGGCTTATTTCCTCAGGTTTGCGGTTCAGTCTGATACCGCCCCCGGGGCCGCGCTGAGCGCTGACAAACTTTAATCGGGTAAGATTGCTAACCACCTTCATCAAGTGGTTTTTTGAAATGCCGTATGCTTCGGATATCTGGTAAATGGTAACCCTGTTCTGGTTATTTTGTCCCAGATAGATCAGAACGCGAAGAGAGTAGTCTGTGAATCGGGTAAGGCGCATGACGTTTTGTTCGCTCCAAAGTTGAGTCCCCCCCCAATATTGTTGATCAATTATAGCGATGCAAACGGCTCTGTCACGGCATTGAAGCGGAAAGTTTGCGGAATTTATGCAGAAAAAAAGCCGGAATTAGATTCCGGCTTCTTTAATTGGGAAAAATTACTTTTGAGATGCGTAATAGGCGGCCAGGTTTTCAATGTCGGTATCACTGAGCGCCGCAACCATCGGTGCCATCATCGGATCCTGACGGGTACCATCACGAAAGGCCGTGATCTGTTTGATAAGGTATTGTTCTTTTTGACCCGCCAGGTTTGGCCATATGGGACTCATGCTGATACCCGTTGGGCCATGACAACTGGCGCATAATGCTGATTTCGCTTTTCCTGCTTCAATGTCTCCGGCCATGGCAGATGTTGATGTAAAAACAAGCGCTGATATTAGTACAAAAAAGAAAGATTTCATTTGGGTCCTCTACAGGTTGTTTGAAAAGATAGAAGGTGAATCGATATTGACAGATTCTACCGGATATTGCGGTGTTAGTAACTATATCCACACAAGCTGATGACCATCAGGATGAATTAAAAAAAGCGGGGTTTTGTATTTACGTGCGGAGTTGATCCAAAAAACTATGGAGCCTGACAAGTTAGCTTGCCAGTTCCTGCAACCGTGTAGCTATTTAGGACCAGTAGTACCGGTACTTCTGGTTGCGTTTAGTCTTCACCGAATTGATAGTGGATTGAGTAGACACTCTACTATTGTTTGTTGAGATCAGCGAAGACTCAGCGGCCATCAATCCAGAATGACCCGATATAGTCAGAAAACCGCCTGAAATCTCAGATAAGGCTTTAGAGTCGGGTGACGGTGCGACCGCCAGGAAAAGCGCTGTGGATAATAGAATGGTCGACTTCATGTCATTTTATCTTTGTTTAAGTTTATGAAAACAAACGTTTATCGTTGAGATAAACGTTGCCCCCGTTTTTCAGCCATCCTGGCCAAAAATATACCCGGGTCGGTAAATATAACCAAATTTAAGTATCGTTGCCCAATATATGATTTCAATAGCTTTTCAGAGTAGTTTGATACCGTCTTTGGTAGCCATCAGAACCATGTCAGCGGGTCTTATTGCAAACAGACCGCAAGTGACCACGCCAGCGAGGTTATTGATGGTTTTCTCCATGTCTACCGGGTCAACCAGGTCCAGGTTATGGATATCAAGAATCCAGTTACCGTTGTCGGTAGTGAAATTCTCACGCCATTCCGGCTGTCCACCCAGGGCAACCATTCTGCGTGCTACCAGGCTACGCGCCAATGGTATGACTTCCAGCGGTAACGGGAATGTCCCCAATACCTTGACCTGTTTGCTCTGATCAGCAATGCAAACAAACTTCTTACTCGCCGCTGCAACAATCTTTTCCCTCGTCAGTGCACCACCACCACCTTTAATTAGGCGCCGATGTGCATCGAACTCATCTGCGCCGTCAATGTACACGTCAAGACCGCCGGTCTGGTTCAAATCAACGACCTGTATGCCACCTGCCTCTAAAAGCCTGGTGGTGGCCTCGGAACTGGAAACTGCCGCCTCAATACGGAGACCGCTATTGATCAATGCTTCAATGAAACAATTGACTGTGCTGCCGGTACCAACACCTATGACGCTGTCGGCTTTTACGTAGTCCAGGGCCGCCGTACCGACGAGGCGTTTTAAGTCATCCTGATTCATGCTGCTCTCAACGACATGATGTAGTCCCATTGCTCCGATGTGACGGGCATGACAGAGAGGCGGTTGCCTTTACGAATCAACGGCAGGTCACCGAGTGTTTCGCTATGTGCCTTGATGGTTTTCAGAGAAATAGGCTGGTCCAGCTTGGTGGTCAGCCGAATATCCACGAGAAACCAACGCGGATTCTCGGGATCACTCTTGGGATCGTAGTACTTTGCTTCAGGGTCGAATGCATCCGGGTCAGGGTATGGTTCCGATGCAATTTCGGCCAGGCCGACGATGGCGGGAATGTCGGTATTGGAGTGGTAAAAAAATACACGGTCTCCAATCTGCATGTCATCACGCATAAAATTTCGTGCCTGGTAGTTACGCACATGTTTCCACCATCGGGTCTGGTCGGGGCAAGCCTCCAGATCGTCCACACTGAAAACGTTCGGTTCACTTTTTACCAACCAATGTCTCATTCATATCTCCTAATAAACTGGCTTAATAGTTTCTAACTGACAAATGTAAACCAACCGTGTTCATTTACAACACCATGAAGTGAAATATCCCATTTATTTTTTTCAAAAGGGCAAATTTCCTGCAAACTGTACGCAATCCCGATTCTCAGCGGCCTGACCTGGTCATGCAAGTTTTCGAGGCACCGGTCGTAGTAACCGGCACCCATACCGAGACGGTTGCCGGATCGGTCATATCCCACCAAAGGCATGAGAATTATATCGAGACTGGATGCTGGCACAACCGCCGTTTCCAGTGGTTCAAATATTCCATACCTGTTTTTGACCAGCCTGGTTTGAGCCTGCCAAGAATGAAAAGTCATGCGGTGATCGTTGGTGCCTGAAATAACGGGAAGTGCTAGTTCGCAGCTATTCGCCATCAGTTGTCTGAAAACCGGTGTGATGTCCGGTTCTCCATTAAATGACCAATAGCATGCAATCCGGACAGCCTGCCGGGATTGAACCAGTTGCATCACGTGCTGACCGATGGCTTCATCATGTTCAGCACGAAGGAAGCCTGACAACCCGCTTCTCTCGGAGCGCAACCTACGGCGTAAAAGTGCTTTGGAATGATTCACGGGTTGATTGCTGGACTGACATATGCCGGTAGCATTAGTACAGAGTTCTCACGTTGATTGTGCTTGGCATGACAGGCAAATGCCGGGGGTTGAAATGAAAAACCCTCCGTGGATGCCGCTGTAGACCTGATTACCTTGAACCAAAAGGTTCAAGTGGGACAGCTTCCTGGGCTTCAGGCTTTTCGCTCTAGGACGAACATGCACAACAGCATTCAGACGGGCCGTCCCGAAGTTATAAATTAGGGACAAGGCGTATATCAGGCCCACTGGCAAACACCACAGAGGGCAACTTAATTCTATCCCAAATGCTCGTCGAGCGCATCATCAAGTTCATTTACGAGCAATCGTATCCGACTATCGACGTTTTCCTGGCGGTGTTTTTCGATGCCTTTTAGCTTGAGTAACTCGTCCGAAAGGTTCAGGGCTGTCATCACAGCAATGCGCTCAAGAGCCATTAATCTGCCGGCATCCTTGATGGATCGCATACGTTCATCGAGAAAAGCCGCAGCAGCTTTTAGTGCCTCACGTTCTCCGGTCTTGCAGGCAAACTGGTATTCCCGCTCAAGAATCTCAACCGAGATGGGTTCAGTCGTCATTTCTTCCATATCGGCTCAGACCTGCTCGAGGCCCTTAAGGCGATTGATCATGGCTTCGACCTTGGTGCGAGCCTCGTCATTCTTTGCCACCAGTGAGGCGCGCTCTGTCACCAGTGCGTCCTGACGTGTGTGCAATGACTGATTTTCTTCACGAAGTTTCTGAATTTGACCGAGCAGTTTATGCAACTGCATTTCGAGTCGATGAAGGTCTTTATCTGTTTGTTCTAAGGAATCCATGACAACACTATAATTTGACGGCATATATGGGTCAATCGGCAATGTGAAAATGAATAACGGTAATGATCGTGCTTTGAAGCTAACTGCCCAACTGATAACATCACATCCTCCAGCGTGCGAAGACGTACCCTTATCATCCGAGATTGAGAAAACCAGTCATGATTTCCACCCAATTACCCGATTTTGAACACACGCTGGCCCTGACCCAGGGAAACCTTGAGGCACCGGAACTGGCTGAGTGCCATGGTATTGGTTGTGGTTTATTGTGCCGTTTGCCGGATGCCAGCCTGGATGCCTATATGGGCTTGCTGGATATGCTTGAAGTGGTTAAGACACCAGGTAGCGGCCTTAGGCTGGCACTTGAGGATTTGCTGAATGCAACCGCAGCACAATTGTCGGATGAAGACATGAGTTTTTCCTTGTGGCTGCCGAATGACGAAGAGATTCTGGAGGAGCGAACCCTGGCACTGGCACAGTGGTGTAGCGGCTTTCTCGCAGGCCTTGGAAGTAGCGGGGATGAAACGCTGAAAGCCATGTCCGATGAAGCCAACGATGCATTGAAGGATCTTCAGCAGATATCCACCGCAGACGTTACCGACACCACTGAAAGCGAAGAGGATGAAATTGCCTTTGCTGAAATTGTTGAGTACATACGAGTTGTAATTTTGATGATAAGGGAAGATCTTCGCGGTCCTGAAGATCAGGATTTAATTCATTGAGTCTTCCGCTTTCAACCTGAAAAAAGTGTCATGATTAAAAATAAAGAATTTGCCAAGCGTCGTCTGCGTTTAATGGATATGGCCGGTGAGGGTTCGGTCGTCATCGTACGTGCTTCTTCTCATAAAGTTCGTAACAATGACGTTCACTACCCCTATCGTCAGGACAGTGACTTTTTGTACCTGAGTGGATTTTCCGAGCCTGAAGCCATGATTGTGCTGCTGCCCGGGGACAAAGAGGGCCGCTCAATCCTGTTTTGCCGAGAAAAAGACTCTCACCGTGAAATGTGGGATGGCGTCATGGCCGGTATTGAAGGCGCCGTCGAACAATTTGGTTTTGACGAGGCTTTTCCGGTCAGCGAGATTCCAAAACGTCTACCGCGAATGCTGCGTGGCTGCGACAGAATTTATTATGATCTGGGAAAAGATCCGGACTTTGATCATCTTCTGATCGGTTGGATGAATGAATTCCGCGCCAAGACACGTAAGAAATTTCAGGCACCGGATGAAATTATCGCATTGGGACACAACCTCCACGAAATGCGACTTTTCAAAAGTCGAACGGAAATTACCGTAATGAGGAAGTCGGCGCGCATCGCCGCAAGAGCCCACCAACGCGCTATGCAAGTTTGTAAACCGGGTATGAATGAGGCGGATATTCATGCGGAGTTATTACACACTTTTACCCGGAACCAATGCGAAGTTTCTTACATTCCAATTGTTGGCGGTGGTGCAAACGCATGTGTGTTGCATTACATCAGTAATCGCGCCTCACTCAATGACGGCGATCTGTTGTTGATCGATGCCGGTGCCGAATACGATGGTTATGCTTCGGATATCACGCGCACCTTTCCCATTAACGGTAAGTTCACCGGACCACAAAAAGACTTGTATGACGTGGTCCTGGCCTCTCAATTGGAAGCGATTGACACGGTTCGTGAGGGCAATCCCTGGGAGCATGTCCACGAAGCCGCCGTGCGTATTGCAACCGAGGGCATGATTGATCTTGGCATTCTTAAAGGCAGTCTTGATGAGGCCCTGGAAGAAGAGCATTTCAAACATTACTACGTGCACAACACGGGTCACTGGCTGGGTCTGGATGTCCATGATGTTGGAGAGTATGAAATCGATGGTCACTCGCGTGTGCTGGAATCCGGAATGGTTTTCACGGTGGAACCGGGAATCTATATCCCGGCAAACGCTACTGCGGTCGATAAAGCCTGGCGCGGAATGGGGATACGTATTGAGGATAACGTCGTGGTGACCCGGTCCGAGGCTGATATCCTTACTTCGGATATCTGCAAAACCACCTCCGATATCGAAGAATTGATGTCATCATGAATTGCGATATCGCCATCGTTGGCGGCGGCCTGGCTGGAGCCAGCCTGGCGGTAGCATTGGCGCCATTGGGTTATGACATCAAAGTCATTGAGGCCGTGCCCTACAAGGCAGTTGAGCAACCCAGCTATGACGACCGCACGCTGGCTTTAAGCCACAGTTCCTGTCGTATTCTGTCCGGGATCGGTTTGTGGGAAATGCTGCAAGCTGACGCGACCGCCATCCGTAAAATTTACATCACTGAACTGGCACGTCCAGGACGTGTGGTGCTGGACTCGGCTGAAATGGGGCTGACCCAATTCGGTCACGTGGTAGAGGCGCGCAGGTTTGGTGCTGCTGTAACCAGTTTACTGGAGAAAACCGGAAATATTGAAGTTATCAGTCCCGCAACTGTTAAGAACATTGAAATTGGTGGGCCAACTGCCAGCTTGAGTCTCGAATCAGCAGGAGGGTCCGAGGTGCTTCAGGCACGCCTGGTGGTTGCAGCAGATGGTGCAAACTCTTTCATCAGGGACTATTTGAAGATTCCAACAGAAAAGCGGGACTACGGCCAAACAGCCGTGATTTGTAATATCACACCGGAAATATTCCATGAAGGAAGAGCATTTGAATGTCTGACAGATACCGGACCCTTCGCCGTGCTGCCTCACACGGGAGAACGCTGCGGGCTGGTCTGGTCGGTAGCCACTGAAACTGCAACAGAAATACTGGATCTGGATGATGAAACTTTTCTGGCACGAGCCCAGGTGCGATTCGGTGATCAATTGGGTTCGTTTCTAAAAGCCGGTCAGCGTACGGCCTATCCATTAAAACTCGTGCGCGCCAGCGAGGATGTCCGCGAGCGGCTGGTTATCCTTGGCAATGCCGCTCACGCTATCCACCCGATCGGGGCACAGGGCTTTAACCTGGCACTGAGGGACGCTGCCGTTTTGGCGGAAATACTGGCCGACGATGATCTCGGTGACCCCGGGGAAACCGGGCTTCTAAATACTTACAGTTCGTGGCGCCAGCAGGACCAGCGCGGAACCATTGCTGCGTCAGATGGTATGACCCGGCTTTTTTCAAATCCTTCGCCGTTTGCTGCAGGTCTGCGTACAACAGGTTTGATCGCACATGCGGTATCACCAATGCTGCGTCGTTATTCAGCTATCAAGGCCATGGGCTATCGTGGACGGGTTCCGCGCCTGGCGTTGGGTGAGTTGTTGAGGCCTGTATGACGAATTCAAGTTATGACGTAGCCATCATCGGTGCGGGCATGGTTGGGGCGACTTTGGCCAGCCTGCTATCCCGTTCCGGTTTTTCCGTGGCACTGATAGAAGCTATTGAGCCTCAACCGTTTGATTCCAGAGCCGAAGTCGGTCTGCGTGTATCTGCAATTTCGCCGGGTTCCAGTGCTGTCCTGGATCAGGCGGGTGCGTGGAAGTCAATCATCGCTCAACGGGTCAGGCCATACCGTCGAATGCAGATTGAAGATGGTGTGGAGTTGGACCCCCTGTTGTTTGATGCGCCCGTATTCAATATGGAGAGACTCGGTACTATTGTTGAGAACGCATTAATTCAATGGTCGGCCTGGCAGGTGGTCAGTTCAGGCGGCATGGTGGATATCTATTCACCGGATTATCTCGATAGCCTGGAGTTTTGCGGTGAGCAGAACCAGGTTCTCCTCAATAGCGGTAAGAAAATATCTGCCAGGCTGGTGGTGGGCGCCGATGGTGCTGCGTCCCGGGTCCGGAAAACCATGGGTATCCGTCAGGATCACTATGCTTACAATCAACAGGCCCTGGTCGCAGTCGTGGGCAAACAGAAGCCCAATCCAGGTGTTGCCTGGCAACGATTTCTAAAGGAAGGCCCACTGGCATTTCTACCCCTCGCGGATGGACGTTCTTCGATTGTCTGGACAACTTCTTCAGCAGAGGCAGGGCGTCTGCTGGTACAGGACGCTGCCACCTTCACCAGCGAGCTGGATGCGGCCAGCAGTGGCTGGCTGGGCCGGGTTGAAAGCCTCGGACCACGGGCGACATTTCCGCTTAGCATGCGTTTGAGTGAATGCTATGCATCGCAGCGAACAGTATTAATGGGAGATGCGGCTCATGTTGTCCATCCCCTGGCCGGTCAGGGTGTCAACCTGGGTTTTGCGGATGCCGCCGCCCTGGTTGAATCATTGATAGCGACCCGTCTTGCGGGTGCTGATATCGGTTCTGCTTCTACGTTACACGCGTATGACCGCTGGCGCAGGTCAGAATCTGAAGCCATGGCATTTGGCATGCATGGCTTGCGTAGCCTGTTTGGTATCGAAAGCCTGTCCCCGTTAAGACGGATTGGTCTGAAACTGGTCAAGCGCAGTTGGGCGGTGAAGGATGTGTTTCTTCAACGTGCTGCCGGTGTAGGTGGCAATGCACCAAAACTGGCCAATGGTGCGACATTGAGAGACCTGCTCGGCGCCTGAGCCGGCTGACTGACTCAGGCGGAAATCCGTCAGTCTATTTACTTCTCTTCAAATGACTGGCTTATATCGGTAGCAGGTGTCAGCGCGATAGCCGAATATGTTCTATTATTGAGCCATAACCATTTAATAATTGAAGGACGACAACATGATTTGTAACACCATTCTCGACACGATCGGTAATACGCCTGTGGTCAGCATTAACAGGCTCGCACCCGAGGGCATAGACATGTTCGTCAAGGTGGAGGCATTCAATCCGATGTCTTCGGTCAAAGACCGGCTGGCTATCGGCATCATTGAAGATGCTGAACGCAAAGGCCTGTTAAAGCCCGGTCAGACGGTTATTGAAGCAACATCCGGCAACACCGGAATTGCACTGGCCATGGTGTGCGCGGTTAAAGGTTATCCATTCGTGGCCGTCATGGCAGAGTCCTTTTCCATTGAGCGTCGCAAACTGATGCGCGCTTTGGGAGCACGTGTTGTATTGACACCTGCAGCGGAGCGCGCCACCGGTATGTTAAAGGTTACAAAAGCACTGGCCAGCAAGCATGGCTGGTTTATGACCGAGCAGTTCGACAACCAGGCAAATCCTGATTACCACCGCAACACAACCGGTCCGGAAATTATTCGTGACTTTGCCGGTCGGCGACTGGACTATTACGTTTCAGGCTGGGGTACAGGCGGCACCATTACCGGTGCGGGTGAGATGATCAAGCTTGCACGGCCGGACGTGCGTGTGATCGCGACAGAGCCCGAAGGTGCAGCAATGCTAAGTGGCAACGCCTGGGCACCGCACAAGATCCAGGGTTGGACCCCCGATTTCATTCCCTCGGTGCTTGACCGGAATGTGGTTGATGAATTGGTTACCGTGACGGATGATGAAGCAATCGAAACCGCAAAGGCGCTGGCGATTAAGGAAGGTATTTTCTGCGGCATTTCAGCAGGTGGAACGTTTGCCGCAGCATTGAAAGTAGCCGCTAAGGCCGACGCAGGTTCTACTATTCTGGCCATGCTGCCCGACACCGGTGAGCGTTATCTGTCCACACCCCTGTTTGAAGGTGTGAAGGAAGGTGGTGACGATGAATTGTTGGAAGGGCTGTAACCCATTAGGTAATTGATAGACGGGGCCGTATGGTGCGTAAATTTATGACGCAACATTCATCAATCAGGGCTCACATAACAAAGCAGGGTCTAACTTGAGGCTATCTGCCAGCTTGCGCAAAAAACCATCCAACGGTGAGCTGTTTCTCCATACCAGTGCAATGGTGCGACTGGGTGAAGGCGGGTCAAATGGACGCAATGCGATATTATCAATAGATGGTATAGGTGGTTTTACAGATAACACAGGCATCAGGGTAACGCCGGCATTAGCTGCAACCATCTGTCGCAGGGTTTCCATGCTTGTGGCATGGAAATCGACCCGCTCATGTGCCCCGGCCAGTGCGCAGACAGCTAACGCATGCTCGCGGAGACAATGGCCTTCTTCCAGCAATAAAAGCTCTTCACCTTCCAGATCTTCCAGACAGATTGTTTGTTTATCAGTCAGCGGGTGAGATGCCGGCATGGCTGTAACGAATGGTTCTTCGAACAGGATTTCGATGTTCATGCCATACTCATCCACCGGTAATGCAAGCAAACCCGCATCTAACCGCCCCTGATCAAGCATGTTCAATATGTCTTCGGTTTTTTCTTCGGCCAGTTGCAACCTGAGTTCCGGGAATCGTTTACAGATGACAGGAATAACATGAGGTAGCAGATAAGGGGCAAGCGTTGGAAATATTCCCAGTTTTATGGAGCCTGTTTCGGGATTTCTGCTGCGTCTTGCCGCGTCTTTTATATGTTCTATATCGCGTAAAACATGTCGCGCACGGTGTGCAATGTCTTCACCAACGGGTGTCAGCATAACCTGCCGTGGAGCCCGTTCAACCAGTGATACACCCAGTTCTTCTTCAAGTTTCCGGATTTGTGTGCTCAATGTGGGCTGACTCACATAACAGGCGTTTGCGGCCTTACTGAAATGTTTCAGTTCTGCGAGTTTGACAAAATACTGAAGTGCACGAAAATTCATGAGTGGATTATAGTTTATAGCTATGTATTTTTGCCAATCAATATATAAGAAATATCAAACCATGTAGGGTGCATTACTTGTGAAGCACCGTTTAGAGGTAAGTTTTCCGGGAGGCATTAATTAATGCAACTATTTAACTGTTGATTCGCTTAGAATGTCGCATTCAAAAAATCACACAGGCAGATAGACCCATCATGAGCAAACGTACGGTTCTCACAGGTATCACAACCACCGGCACACCACACCTGGGAAATTATGTCGGGGCGATAAAGCCAGCCATCCTGGCGAGTCGGGTTGAAGGTGTCCAGTCATGTTATTTCCTGGCGGATTATCATGCGTTGATCAAATGCCGTGAGCCCGAAGTCGTACACCGGTCCACTCTCGAAATTGCCGCTACTTGGCTGGCCCTGGGACTGGATACCGACAAGGCCCTTTTCTATCGCCAATCAGATATTCCTGAAATTTTAGAGCTCACATGGCTTCTGACTTGCGTCACTGCCAAAGGTCTGATGAATCGAGCCCATGCCTACAAGGCCGCTGTGCAGGAAAACCTGGAAAAGGGCGAAGATGCAGATTATGCGGTTGCCATGGGTTTATTCAGTTATCCCATACTGATGGCGGCTGATATTTTGATGTTCAATGCCCACGATGTACCGGTTGGCCGGGACCAGGTTCAGCACCTGGAAATGGCCCGGGATATTGCACAGCGGTTCAATCACTTTTTTGGTGAGCACTTTGTTTTGCCGGAGGCTGTTGTCGATGATAGCGTTTCGGTATTGCCCGGTCAGGATGGCCGTAAGATGTCAAAGAGTTACAACAATACGATCCCGTTATGGCTGCCTGAAAAGAAGCTTCGAAAATCGATCATGAGGATTGTCACCAACTCGCTTGAGCCCGGTGAACCCAAGCAGACAGAAGGTTCTGCGTTATTTGCAATTTATTCTGCATTTGCAAGTTCGGAGCAGCGTCAGGATATGAAGGAGGCATTTGCGGATGGAATAGCCTGGGGTGAGGCCAAACAGCAGTGTTTCGAATTGATCAATGATGAGCTCTCAGGTGCGAGAGCGGCTTATGAAGAGTTAATTTCAGATCCCGCCAGGATTGAAGAGCGCCTGTTAGAAGGTGCAAGCCGGGCGCGTGAATTGACGGCGCCATTTATACAGGAGTTACGTTCCGCAGTAGGCATCAGGTCATTGACCTAAATGGTGTGACTGGTATGACAGCTGATTCAACCTCTCAAAGCAATCAAGCCGCTGTGCAGGTAGCAGCATTTTATAAGTTTGTTCCTTTGGATGATATCGAGGGTCTGCAGCAGGAAATACGCGAAATCTGCAATGCATCGGACGTGTTGGGTACGATACTGCTGGCACATGAGGGCATTAACGGCACCATCGCCGGACCTTCGGCAGACCTGGAAAAACTATTCGCACATTTGAGTCAGTACACGGGTCTTGAGGATTTGAGCAAGAAAGTTTCATACTGCAACCGAAACCCGTTTTACCGGATGAAGGTGCGCCTCAAGAAGGAAATTGTAACGCTGGGTGTTGAAGGAATCGATCCAAGACAGGATGTGGGTGAGTACGTTGCACCTGAAGTCTGGAATGAATTGATCAGCCAACCGGATGTCCGCCTGATTGATACCCGCAATGACTATGAGGTTGGCCTGGGTACGTTTGCCGGAGCGGAAAATCCGGAGACCCGGTCCTTCAGGGATTTCCCTGCCTGGGTTGAAGCAAACCTTGATACCAACAAGGATCAAAAGGTCGCGATGTTTTGTACGGGCGGTATCCGCTGTGAGAAATCGACTGCTTTGCTGAAAGAACTGGGTTACAAAAATGTCTACCACCTTGAGGGCGGCATACTTAATTATCTCGAAAAAGTACCGGTCGATGAAAGTATGTGGCAGGGTGACTGTTTTGTTTTTGATAACCGTGTGACCGTGGATCATGATCTAAGTGAAGGTCAGTATGAACTTTGCCCGGCGTGCCGTATGCCCCTGTCTGAAGAAGATCGCAGCTCACCAAAATTCGAAAAAAACGTTTCCTGCCCAAAATGCTTTGACCGTCTGACGCCCGAGAGACGGGCCAGCCTGGAAGAGCGGGGCCGCCAGATTGAACTGGCAGCGGCGAGAGGTGAAAAACATATAGGTAGTCGTTGACTGTTCCACCGACTGGCAGGCTTTCCTGATCACGGATACTATAAACCCAGACTCGATACCAGGTGTTACGAATGCAAGAAACTGAAACAGCTCAGGCGGCAGAAGAAACAGTATTGGCTCCGGAGGTAAGACCGGATCTGGATATGTCACAATTTATTCCAGACGATATCCAGCCGTTCTGGGATTTATTGGCACCATACCCTGGTTTACTGACCTTGCTGTTGGTCGCATTAGCTTATGTTTTTGGCAAATTGATCAAGATGTTGGTCTATCGCAGCTTGATGAAGATAGCCTCTAAAACCACTACCAAGGCCGATGATCACCTGATTACGCACCTCACCAGGCCGTTGGTGCTTACTACCGTTACGCTGGCATTGATGATGGTGGTGTCCGTCTACAATTTGCCAAAGGGCCTGCAAGACGCAACCCTGTCGGTGTTGGCGACGATTCTATTATTTTCATGGCTGAGGGTAGGCTTGCGTGCGGCTCGTATCATGCTTGAACTGGTGGCCAGTAACCACCATCGGTTTGAAATCGTACAGGAACGAACCATTCCCATATTTGACATGACCATCAAGATATTACTGGTGGGACTGGGTGCCTATGTCTTCCTGATGATCTGGGGGATAAATCCTACTGCATGGCTAGCTTCTGCCGGTGTTATTGGTATTGCGGTGGGTTTTGCCGCCAAAGATACCCTGGCAAACCTGCTTTCCGGAATTGCTATTGTTGCGGACACACCTTACAAGATTGGTGATTATATTGTTATTGATACCGGGGAGCGCGGCAGGGTCACAAACCTGGGTATGCGCTCGACGCGCTTGCTCACCCGTGATGATGTAGAGGTTACTGTTCCCAATGCGGTCATTGCCAACGCAAAGATCATCAACGAAAGCGGTGGACCGTGGGTGAAGCACCGTATTCGTGTGCCCGTAGGTGTGGCTTATGGCAGTGATGTTGACGAGGTTTGCAGCATTCTGGAAAAGATATGCGAAGACCTGCCGGGAATCGTAAAGCAGCCGGCACCCCGTGTACGGATGCGTGCACTGGGCGCCAGTTCGCTCGACTTCGAATTACTGGCCTGGATTAACCATCCTGAATTACGTGGCCGGGTCCGGCACGACCTGCTGATGAAAATCTATAAAACGCTCAACGAGAAAGGCATTAAAATCCCATTCCCGCAAACCGATATTCACGTGCGTAGCTTGCCGGATACCGACAAGTAGTCAAACCCGGCAGACACCTGAGTATTTCGAGTAGTGGCTGTTGGTAGACTTATTTGTTACCCAGTTTTTTCAGGATGCTGTCCAGTGCACCATCTAGCGGGATTTCAGAGTTTTCTGAATCTCTGCGGTAACGGTACTCCAGTGCACCACTGTCCAGACCCCGCTCTCCGATAACAACACGGTGTGGAATTCCAATCAATTCCATGTCCTTAAACATCACGCCCGGTCGTAAGTCGCGGTCGTCATATAAAACCTCCACGCCTGCTTCAAGCAGCTCTGCGTACAGCTTTTCTGCTGCCTCGCGTACCCGGTGTGACTTTTTGGCATTCATAGGCAGTACAACAACCTGGAAGGGAGCGATAGGCTCAGGCCAGCAGATTCCACTCTCATCGTTGTTCTGTTCAATTGCTGCGGCAACAATGCGTGTAATACCGATTCCATAACAACCCATAGGCATGACGTGAGATTTACCATCTTCGCCAAGCACAACGGCATTCATGGCCTCGGAGTAGGCTGTTCCCAACTGAAATATATGTCCAACCTCGATACCACGGGCCATTTGTAAGATGCCTTTGCCATCCGGGCTTATATCACCCTCGACTGCAGTTCTCAGATCAGCCGTGGCAGGTACCTCGACGTCCCGGCCCCAGTTGATGCCGAAAAAGTGCTGATCATCGGTGTTGGCCCCGGCAGCGAAGTCGGACAAGCAGGCAACCTCATAATCTGCAATCACAGGTATGGACAGTCCAACTGGCCCAAGCGAGCCCGGACCCGCTCCAATGGCATCGCGAATCTCCTTGTCTGTAGCGAACAACAACGGACTGGCAACCTCTTCCAGCTTTTCCGCTTTGAGGGTGTTGAGTGTGCGGTCACCGCGAATCAGTAAGGCAACAAAATCAGCTGTCTGCTCTTCGCCTGCATGAACGATCAATGTCTTAATGGTCTTCTCGACTGGTACGCCGTATGCATTGACCAGTTCATCAATCGTATGGGCGTCGGGTGTATCTACCGTTCGAAACTCTTCGGCTGGCTCAGCCGGACCGGTTTCCTCTTGTTTAATGGGGGTTAACTCCACATTGGAGGCATAATCTGACTGATCGGAAAACGCTATCTGGTCTTCGCCAGAATCGGCCAGTACATGAAACTCATGTGACTTGTTGCCGCCAATGGCTCCGGAGTCAGCCTCTACCGAGCGGAATCCCAGTCCCAGGCGGGTAAATATACGTGAATATACCTCATACATTTCCCAGTAGGTCTTGTCGAGGCTGGCATGGTCGATATGAAAGGAATAAGCATCTTTCATCAAAAATTCACGTGAGCGCATTACACCAAAACGCGGACGGATCTCATCGCGGAACTTGGTTTGAATCTGGTAGAAAGTGATTGGTAACTGTTTGTAGCTGCGAATTTCGCTGCGAACAAAATCTGTTATTACCTCTTCGTGCGTTGGACCAAAACAGTAATCCCGACCGGCACGGTCTCTTATCTTCAGCAACTGAGCACCAAATTTTTCCCAGCGGCCGGTTTCCTGCCATAACTCGGAAGGCTGGACGGCGGGCATCAATAGTTCCTGGTATCCGGCCTTGTCCAGTTCGTCACGGACAATACCTTCGACCTTACGCAGTACACGCAAACCCAGTGGGGTCCATGTATATATGCCCGAGGTGAGTTTGCGAATCATACCGCAGCGCAGCATGAGTTGATGACTGACGATTTCTGCTTCGGCCGGCGTTTCCCGGGTCGTGAACAGGTGGAAATTACTGGTTTTCATTGTGATTCCGATTGTTGACCGGCAGGATCTGCTGCCCCAAAAGGCGATATTCTAGCTTGCTACGCTAGCGAGTACACGTTTCTATTCAAATCGCTGGTCTGAAGGGGGGTTATTTATCGCAATTATTGGCGATATAGGTTTTGGCTTCGTCGAGCGTTTCGAGACGCACATTGTCATCCAGGCGGGTGACCGTACCATCTTCCATTTTCACCATTACCCTCGTCGAAGGCTCCAATTGGGAAACAAGAGTTCGCCTTTGTGCACAGGCTTCGGCGACTATTCTCTCGTTTTCCTCAGCTTCTGCACGTTTCTCGGCACGGGCATCCCGCAGTTGCTGGGCGACAGAAGGTTGTGGTTCAAGAGGGTCTTCGGGGTTGGCCGGATTGGCGTCAGCAGAAGGCTGGGCATCGATTCCCGCACTTTGTGGTATGGAAACACTTTGCGCATTTCCCTTTTCAGGCGGTTGCTCGCCAAAATGAATAACACCGTTCTCATCGACCCATCGATAAATTTCATTATCTGCCATGGCATCCATTGCCAAAAACAGCAGTGAGGTAAACAGAACCGCTATGATATTCGTCGCAATACGCATCTTCGTTTCCTTTTTCGAAGAACTTCACTCTCGTTTATATCATAGTTCAACCGATCTCCCCAATAATTTGGAAGAATTGCATGCTATTATCGACATTAAAATATTGCTGTGGAATTCTGAATGAGTCCGGACAAAATAATACGCAGACGTGGAGTCTACCTGTTACCTAACCTGTTGACATCGGCAGCAATGTTTGCCGGGTTTTACTCCGTTATTTCAGGTATTAATGGTAAGTTTGAGGCTGCAGCAATAGCTATCATCGTTGCAGGCTTCCTCGACGGGCTGGATGGACGCGTGGCGCGCATGACCAACACGCAAAGTGATTTCGGTGAGCAGTACGACAGCCTGTCTGACCTCATATCTTTTGGGTTGGCGCCGGCGTTGCTTGCTTTTAACTGGTCACTTTCGAGCCTGGGTGAAATCAGCATCCTGGCAGGCAAGCTGGGCTGGCTCGCTGCATTCCTGTTTATGGCTTGTGCCGCGTTGCGCCTGGCTCGATTTAATACCCAGGCAGGTATCGCTGACAAACGTTACTTTCAGGGTCTGGCAAGTCCTGCGGCGGCGGGGACTCTTGTCTTTACGATATGGTTTTTTGTTGATAACGGTGTCGCGGGCGAGACCGTCAGGTGGTTGATTTTCTTTGAGGTGATCGTGCTTGGAATACTGATGTTTTCCAATGTCCGTTATCTCAGTTTCAAGGGTGGTTCGGGCGGCGAGAAAGTGCCTGCGGTCTGGCTGCTATTGGCGGTGCTGATTATAGTTTTGGTGGCCCTTGATCCACCCATCATGGGAATGATACTGGGCAGTGTTTATGTGTTATCCGGATTAGTCATTACGGTGGCAGGTCGACGTAGCTCGAAGCTAAAACGGGATCATCGCTTACCAAAAGAAAACAAAATTGAACCGCAGATAGATTCAGTGCCTCCATTGACAGAAGATGGTCATGATCAGGAAGCGGATGTGAATTCCCGGGATGCATAGCAGTTTACAACTGGCTTATCTCGAAGCGATGGATATTGCCGTCTGGAGTTCGCGTAAACCGGCTTCTCGCGAATCAGGTGCTGTAACAAGCCACATCAGCTTGAAGCTGGGTCCGGGCAATGCCGGATCATTGCTGATTTGCCAGGCTGATACTGATTCAGCCGGTCGCCTCGCCAATGACATCAGTCGAACCCTGGGTCGCGCCCCTGTCTGGGCCTGGCCTTCTGACGATACCGGTACGGTTGATTTACCCCGTGCTGTTGACGACAAACTTTTCACCACGGTTGCAATTTTCGGAGAGGAACTGGCAATGCAATTATTTGAAGGTGAACTCCCGGATCAACTGAATTCAGCAAAGTTGGTATTGTTACCATCCTTGCGGGATATCCAGAACACCTCTGAGGCTCGCCGGAATCTTTGGGCCACCCTTTGTCTCTCCGGTATGCTTGAACAGGGTTAAGCTGTATTGGCAACGAGGCCCGACAAGATACATCCCCTGATCCGGCGTCTTGGCCATGAAGACGTTGACCGGATCTATGCAATAGAGAAACTTGCCTATCCTTTTCCATGGACACGCAGTCTCTTTGAAGATTGTATGAATGCCGGCTATACATTTTTTGGGCTTCAAATAGGGAAGGATCTGGCGGGCTACACGGTTATTAACTGGGCCGCCGGCGAGGCGCACCTGCTAAACCTTTGTGTGCACCCCGATTGGCAACATCGTGGCTACGGCAGCCTGTTACTGGAATATGCGATCAATCACGTGGCAAGGCATGACAATGACTCCATGTTTCTCGAGGTGCGCACGAGTAACACACGCGCAGCAACGCTCTACCAAAACAGGGGTTTCGAGGTTATAGGAAAACGGTCTGCTTATTATCAGGCGGGCGACAGCCGCGAGGATGCAATTGTCATGCGCCTGGTAATTCGTCCCGTGAACCCGGCGTACTAATCAAGTAACTTTTCGAGCTTTTTAATCTGTGCCCTGAAGCCATCGACTTTTTGATTGTGTGCGGCCAGTCGCTGGTGTTCTTTTTCCACTACAGCGGGCGGCGCATTATCAACAAACCGGCTGTTGCCCAGTTTGGCTTCGGATTTTTTCAAATCTGTCAGTTCACGCTCGAGCAGTTTGCCAAGGCGTGCCAACTCGTCTTCCAGATCTACCAGGCCCTTGAGCGATACCAGGACTTTCAGGTCTGCCACCAGCGCTACTGAATATTCAGAGGTGTCGGCATCAGCTTCCAGCCATTGGTTCATATTGATTTTTCCGACACCCGAGAGCAAGGTTGCAAAACGTTTTTGTCGCTCCCTGTCAGTAGCGGTGCCCGCCTGAAATGTGACATCCAGGACTTTGCCCGGTGACACATTCAGTTCTGCACGAATATTCCTTACACCTTGAAGTACCTTTTGTAGCCACTCGATATCATCTTCTGCCTGCTGATCAATGTCACCGGCAACAGGAAATGGCTGCAACATGATGGTTTCGCCATCGATTCCGAGCGGGGCTTTCAGTCGTTGCCAGATTTCCTCGGTAATAAACGGCATCATCGGGTGCAGTGTTCTCAGACTGCATTCAAGGACATGCAACAAAGTATAACGGGCTGCGTTCTGCTCATCGGCGCTGCCCTTCTGGAAAACCGGCTTGGACAATTCCAGGTACCAGTCACAATATTCGTTCCAGATAAACTCATACAGGCGTTGAGCTGCCAGATCCAAACGGTATTCATTGATGTGAGCTCTTACATCGCCAATCATTTTATGCATACGCGATATGATCCAGCGGTCAGCTGCGCTGGACTGAGGCACGGCATGGACCTCGTGATCGGAGGTGCTCATCAGGACATACCTTGCCGCGTTCCATAGCTTGTTGCAGAAATTCCGGTTGCCATCAATTCGCCCAAGATCGAATCGAATGTCGCGGCCATTGGTGGCCAGAGCTGCAAACGTAAAGCGAAGTGCATCACAGCCGAAGGCGGAAGTACCTTCCGGAAAATCCAATCGAATGTTCTTCTCAATCAACGGCGCCATATGCGGTTGCATCAGGCCGCTGGTAAGCTTTTCTATCATTTCCTCTAGGCTGATGCCATCAATCAGGTCAATAGGATCGAGTACATTTCCTTTGGATTTGGACATTTTTTGCCCATGGGCATCACGGATCAGGCCGTGAACATATACCTCACGGAAAGGTACATCACCCATAAACTTCAGACCCATCATGATCATCCGGGCGACCCAAAAGAAGATGATATCGAAACCGGTCACCAAAACATTGGTTGGGTAATATTTGTCCAGACGTGGTGTTTTATCGGGCCAGCCGAGCGTGCTGAAGGGCCACAGGGCTGAAGAAAACCAGGTGTCGAGCACATCTTCATCCTGTCTCAGCGGAATATCATCATCAAGACCGCTCCGCTGACGGGCATCCGCCTCATCATATCCAACATGGATAGAACCATCCGGGGCGTACCAAGCGGGTATGCGGTGGCCCCACCACAGCTGACGTGAAATACACCAGTCTTCAATCCGATGCATCCAGTCGAAATAGGTCTTGTTGTAGTTTTCGGGGACGAAGCGTATATCTCCGTTTTCTACAGCTTCAATAGCAGGTTTGGCGAGTGGTGCAATTTTCACATACCACTGATCAGTGAGGTAAGGCTCAACAACGGCCCCGGATCTGTCGCCATGTGGAACCATCAATACGTGCGGTTCAATTTTTTCCATCAGGCCGGCGGCTTCCAGGTCAGCCACGATCTTCTTACGTGCTTCAAAACGGTCAAGTCCGCGGTATGCCTCCGGTGCATCATCATTGATGCTGGCATCATCGTTGAGAACATTAATCACCGGTAACTGGTGACGTTTACCCATTTCATAGTCATTAAAGTCGTGCGCCGGGGTGATTTTTACACAGCCCGAGCCGAATTCGATGTCCACATAGCTGTCTGTTATGACCGGGATGCGACGTCCGGTTAACGGCAGTTCCAGTTCAATACCATGCAGGTCAGTATATCGCGGGTCATCAGGGTTGACCGCAACCGCGGTGTCACCGAGCATGGTCTCCGGACGGGTAGTGGCAACCACTATGTAACCCTTGCCGTCAACTCTCGGGTAGCGGATGTGCCAAAGGTGGCCGTTTTCCTCTGTTGAAACAACTTCCAGGTCGGACAGGGCTGTATGCAGTACCGGATCCCAGTTCACCAGGCGTTTACCCCGGTAAATCAAATTCTCATGGTAAAGCTCAACAAATACTTTAGTCACCGCACGAGACAGATCCTCATCCATCGTAAACCGATCATGTTCCCAGTCAACTGATGCACCCAGCCGGCGCATCTGCTTTTCGATCTGACCACCGGACTCACTTTTCCAGTCCCAAACCGACTCAACAAACTTTTCTCGACCGATATCGTGACGGGAGACACCTTCATTGGCCAACTGACGTTCAACCACCATTTGAGTTGCGATACCGGCATGATCCATACCGGGTTGCCACAATGTAGAATCGCCCTGCATCCGGTGAAAACGTGTCAGGACATCCATGATGGTGTCCTGAAAGGCATGACCCATATGCAGGTTGCCTGTCACATTGGGCGGAGGCAGCATGATGCTGTATGGCTGGCCTGTTTGATTGGGTGAAAAATAGCCTTTCTCTTCCCACTGTTTGTACCAACGTCCTTCGATGGCGTCAGGTTGATAACTCTTTTCCATTACTTATTGATCTCATGGGTATGGGGACTGATGCCCAGGTTACGATAAATTCTATACTTCACTCTGGAGGCTTCTTTCTCGCTGTCGGCGCAAGGAACAATTTCCAGTACCCGGCGAAACCTTTCCGGTTGCAGTACGGCCTCGAGGCCCAGGTTAATCACCAGGTCTGCCTGATTCAAACCGGAAAGCCTGCCAATGGTCACAGGCGCCTTTTCGGCATCCCTGTCTCCGGCTTTGGCATGAGGAATAAAGCGCCCCTGCGGATATTCCCACATCAACTCATCAAGTCGTTTTCCAGACACTTCAGTGTCTGTGACGACGAAAATGGTCTGCTTTCTTTCAAGCGCCATCAAAGCCAGGCGACAGGCTAGTTTTTCAGCCCCTGGTGATGACTCTCCCAGCAGGTAAAAATCGACCTGACAGGGTTCAGTTTGAGTGGTTCCGCCGGACAAGGTGTAATACTACGACATCGGGCTGATCAGGCCTGGTTAATCAGGAACTGGGTCAGCAGGCCAACCGGTCTGCCGGTTGATCCTTTATCACCACCCCATATCCAGGTTGATCCAGCACAATCAATATGTGCCCAGCGCTGGCCTTTGGTAAAGCGCGATAGAAAACAGCCTGCCGTAATACTACCTGCTGCCATGCCACCGACGTTTTTCATGTCTGCGTAGTCGGACTTGAGTTGTGACTGGTAGTCGTCCCAGATCGGCAGTCGCCAACCACGGTCAACAGCGGTGTCGCCCGCTTCGATTAACTCATTGACGAGCTCGTCATGTTTACTCATGATCACCGACGCATGGTGCCCGAGTGCGACCACAGCCGCTCCAGTGAGGGTCGCTACGTCAATTAGAACTGCCGGATTGAACCGTTGGCAGTAGGTCAGTGCATCGCACAATACGAGCCGGCCTTCTGCATCGGTATTGAGGACTTCAATAGTTTTTCCTGACATGGATGTGAGAACATCACCTGGCCGGTAGGCATTGCCATCCGGCATATTTTCCGCAGCGGCTACAACACAAATCAGGTTGATGGGCAACTGCATCTCCGCACAGGCTTCGAAGGTACCGATCACGCTGGCTGCGCCCCCCATATCGTACTTCATCTGTTCCATGTTCGCGCCGGGTTTTAGTGAGAGACCACCGCTGTCAAAAGTGATTCCCTTACCAACCAGGACGGCGGGTTGGCTGCTTTCATCTTTGCCCTGGTACTTGAGAATTATTAACTTTGAACCATTGTCACTTCCACGCCCGACTGCCAGTAAGGCCGACATCTTAAGTTCGGCCATTTGATCCTCGTCCAGAATCTCTAAACTAACGTTGTCATAGCTATTCGCAATTTCCCTTGAAGTGTCTGCGAGGAAGGCGGGATTGCAGATATTGGGTGGCAGATTACCGAGTTCCTTTGAGCGCAAATAGCCCTTGGCAAACCCCCTGGCTTCTTTCAGTGCGGCGTTCATTTCAGCACCGCCACTAAATGTGGCGCTGGTCATTGGCTGATTGTCATCATCCTTAGGCACCTTGGTGGTCGTGTAACGGTAATTGGCCCGCTCCAGGTTGACTGCTGCCTGGCGAATACGCCAGTAATCAGTCGTTTGGCTGACTTCAATATCGTGCAAACAGACGTGCGCACTAGTGACGATATGATCCCTCAGGAACCGGCCTGCAATAGCGCAGACATTATCAAAGCGAACACTGTTGAATTTTTCAGACTCACCACAGCCCAATACAAGGATACGTTTCGCAGCAACACCCTCGAGTCCATGCAAGAGCGTGGCATCTTTCCAGTCCGTGCTAACATCACCGCTCTCAATCAACTGTTGTAATGCGCCGGCACTGGCTTGATCGACCAGTTCCGCTGCACCTTGTAAGGGTGCTTTCTCAAAAACTCCGATAACCAGGCAAGCTGTTTCAATGGCTGTAGCCAGGGTTGAGTCTAGTGTAAATTTCATTTTTTGGATCCTTTGATGAGCTTCCGGTTCCGAAAGTGGACGATCGGCCCCGTAACACTGCTAGAATGCGGATTAATCGCACATTCTACAAGATTTTGTAGTGAAGATACTAAAAGATACTAATATTGAGCATATTGCAAAAATATATATTCCGTGAATGGTTCTGGACTGCGCTGGCTGTCACTATTGTACTTGTCATCGTACTGCTTGGAGCGTATCTGAGCGATATATTGAGGGACATTGCAGGGGGCCGTGTACCGGCAGGGCTTTTGGGACTTCAGGTACTGCTGCACATGCCGGAAACACTTGGCAATATATTGCCACTGGCGGGCTTTGTTGCGGTCATGTGGGGTCTGGGCAGGCTTTACAGGGACCAGGAAATGGCCGTCATGCGGTCCAGTGGTTTTGATTGGAGAAAGCTATTAAAACCCCTGTTCAGCCTGATGATTCCAATGGCGGTTGCATTGCTGGTGTTGGGCCTGGTGATAGCCCCCACTGCGGCACGCATGGCCCAGGAGCAACTGGAAGCGGCATTTCGTTCGGCTGCAGTCTGGGGTTTGCAGGCAGGAAAGTTTCACGTTCTGCGGCAGGGTGAGCTGATCTTGTATGCCGAAGCTATTGGGGATGACGGAAGCACACTTAAAAACATTTTTATCAAACAACGAAACGAGGAAAGAGAGCAGATTTGGGTGGCGCAGAAAGGCCGTTACTGGATGGACACTGTTACCGGGGATCGTTACCTGGTTCTAGAGGATGGCAAAGTCACAGATGTTGCCCCCGGACAGCTGGATTTACGGGTTTTAAGTTTTGCCCGCAATGATTTGCGTTTACCGGAGCCGGAATTTCGTAAGCGAAAAAGCAAAAAAATGAATTCAGTTTCATCAGCTGATTTGTTCAAAAATGGAAATAGGGAATCCATTGCTGAATTGCAATGGCGATTGTCCCCCGCCATCACTGTCATCATTCTCGGCTTGCTGGCCATACCCCTGGCGCATTCTGAGCCCCGGGAGGGCAGGGGTGTCAGGATTGTTCTCGGCATACTTGTCTATATTCTTTATGGCAATTTGCTTTATTTGTGTCGTTCATGGGTGATTGAAGGCATTCTGCCAACTTACATTGGTATGTGGTGGGTTCACCTGGTTTTCCTCATCATCAGTTTTGCATGGGTCCGGCGGCAGGGGCGGTTTCCGGTAAAGGCGAAGTCGACTTGATAAGGACGATAGATAAATACATCGGCAAGACGGCAATTCTTGGGATTTTGCTTGTCTGGTCCAGCCTCACTGTCCTGATGATGATGTTTAGCATCCTGGGTGAGTTGCGTGATACAACGGGTAATTATGGCGCATCTGACGTTTTCTGGTTTGTGTTGCAAACAGGCCCGAGAATGGCTTACCAGATTTTTCCGGTATCAGCCTTAATGGGTTCACTGCTGGGTATAGGAAGCCTGGCGAGTGCAAATGAATTGGTTGCATTCCGGGTATCGGGCGCTTCAAGACTCAGGCTTGCTATAGCCGGAATGGCCGGAACCCTGATCATCACAGTTCCTGTAATGGCAATCGGGGAGTGGGTTGCTCCCGATGCGGAGCAGCAGGCTCGGGCATTCAGATCAAGTCAGCTTGTTGGCCAGGTGATTATTGGTGGATCATCAGGTATGTGGATAAGGGATGGTAATAATATTGTCAATATCCGCCGGCCTTTACTTACTGCAGACCGGGGGCAACAGTCCATAAATTTCCAGGAAATTGAGATTCATCATTTTGGTGGTTTTGCCGAGTTACAGAAAATCACCCGTGCTGAAAGTGCTTTTTTCGATGGTGACCAGTGGACCCTGGAAGGGGTTTCTATAGTCGAAATAAGTCAGGCGGAAGTGACTCCCTTGAAGCTGGAACGAACGCCATGGGTTTCAGGGGTCAAACCGGAGTTGGTCGAGGCGGCTGTCACGCGCCCTGTCTACCTGTCGATAAGGGCCTTGTGGGACCAGTTAAATTATCTGCAAAGTAACGGGCTTGATGACAGGATTTACCTATCCGCGTTTTGGGAAAAGGTTTTGTATCCACTTGCAATTATTGCACTTGTCATGGCTGGCATGCCTTTTGTTTTTGGTTCTTCCAGGCAACACAACCATGGGTTCAGACTTTTCATTGGCATGACACTCGGTGGTGTTTTCATGCTGATAAATTCGGCAGCACAAAATCTTGCAACGGCATATTCATTGCCGGTTGCATTAAGTACGGCCATGCCGTCAGCGGTTTTGATGGTCATTGCGGTCACGATATTGCGCCGTTCGGCCTGAGATTCAGTTACTGCAGGTGCACCAGGGCAGAATCGGCTTTTAGCGATTTGCGTCTTTAATCAATATTGTACGCGCGGCCAGATCATGCCAGCCCCGGTTTTTGGAATCCAGCAGCGACCAAAAAATACCCAGACCAAAAGCGCCCAGTGAAACCAGGCCAATCAGGAAGCGCAAAAGGCACCTGGGCCAGGAAACCATCTGTTCATCATCACCGATGAGTCTTACCCTCCAGGCGCGCATCCCGACCGTCATGCCACCATATCTCCAGCAGGCTCCAAGATAGGCACAACAAACTGCCAGTAGCCAGAGGGTGAACCAGGCATGATGGAGTGCAACTTTTTCAGGATCGCCAAATGGTAACGCAAGTGCAGTCGCCAGGATCAGCAAGCCTAGCAAAATGAAAGCGTCATACAGCATGACCAGCAACCTTCGTGGTAACGAACAGAAGGTGTGTTCAGGTTTGGATGATGATTGGTCAGGTCTCAATACTCATGCCTCTTAACTGGTCAGTTCAAAAAATGCACCACGGCATCTTACCGGCCTGACCCATCTATATCATATTTCTGCACATGATTAAGTTATCATTGATGAATCATATGTACTGGGACAGGGGCGAGAAATTAGCGTGAAAACCGGATCTCATCACTCTGCCGGGGGCATGAAGGAAGATCCGGTCATTGAACGGTTTCTGGATAACCTTTGGGCAGAACGGGGATTAAGCGACAACAGTCTGCAAAGTTATCGTCATGACCTGTTGCATTTACAAAGCCGGCTTACGATTAGAGGCAAGCCAATATGTGATGCAACCCGGGAAGACCTTTTGGCGATACTTGCCGCCGAAATGCAGCAGGGCAAAAGCCCCCGTTCGATATCAAGGTACTTATCTGCTTATCGTCAATTTTATCGCTGGTTGGTAAGGGAAGGAAAAATTGACAGTGATCCCGTGGCCTTGATCGAAAGTCCTAAAACCGGACGCGGGCTACCCAAGGCCCTTACGGAAGAGCAGGTTGAATCCCTGCTGGCAGCGCCGGATACCGGCACGACACTGGGCCTGCGTGATAAGGCCATGCTTGAATTGATGTACGCGACTGGTTTGAGGGTCAGCGAACTGGTCAATCTTGAACTATCCAATATTAATCTGAACCAGGGCGTTGTCCGAGTGATGGGCAAGGGGCGAAAAGAAAGACTGGTGCCGATAGGGGATGAGGCACATGAAAGTTTGAAAGCCTATTTGTCAGGCGGGCGGCCCGAATTTTTACAGGGTGTGCAAACCGATAGCGTA
This sequence comes from Lysobacterales bacterium, assembly GCA_029859505.1. Lineage (GTDB taxonomy): Bacteria > Pseudomonadota > Gammaproteobacteria > Xanthomonadales > SZUA-36 > SZUA-36. The sequence continues at coordinate 39,601 of JAOUCZ010000006.1, forward strand.
TTTGTTACCAATCGCAAATCCGGAATGACACGCCAGGCATTCTGGTACATGGTACGCCGCTATGCCCTCCAATGTGATATTTCACTTAAGCTGTCACCGCATATGTTACGTCACTCTTTCGCGACTCATTTGCTCAATCATGGGGCTGATTTGCGTGTTGTCCAACTGTTGTTGGGGCATAGCGATCTCTCCACTACACAAATCTACACGCATATCGCACGTGAAGGTTTGAAACGCATGCATGAGTCCCATCATCCCCGTGGTTAGGTGGCCCGGCAGAGACTCCCTGATTTATTGGTTGAACTTTTCCCGGCATACATGTCAAATGCAACCAGAGCACAGAATTTATACTGAACCGGAGAAAAAAAATGAATCGTTTACCGCTGATAGTTGCGGCTTTTGTCACTTGTTTGATGATGACAACAGTTTATGCCAGCACTGAGGAAGATAGCTTTAGTGCGGTTGAGGCCAAAGTTCGCGCTTTGGTTCCAAATGCAACAACAATTGCGATATCGGAAACACCGATCGAAGGTGTTTTGCAGGTTCAGATCAACAGTGACATAGTCTATGTGACCGATGATGGCAAATACCTGGTGCAGGGGCAGATCATGGAAATGGATACCCGTACCAATATTACCGACCAGGCCAAATCCGGAATCCGGTTGAGTTTGCTTACCGATTTAAAACGCGAAGAGCAAATTTCATTCGAGCCAGAGAAAGCTGATTATGACTTGCTTGTATTTACCGATATTGACTGTGGCTACTGTCGAAAGCTTCATAACCAGATGGAAGGTTACAACGAACAGGGTATAGCGATACATTACATGGCATTTCCGCGGGCCGGCATTGGCTCAAAATCATATGACAAGTTTGTTTCCGTATGGTGCGCCGATGATCAGCGCGGAGCAATGACGTTGGCCAAAAATGGTACCGACCCTGAACCCCAGAAATGCCCGAACCCGATTGCTGATCAGTATGAACTGGGTCGTGACGTTGGTGTGACAGGCACGCCTGCGTTGCTGACAAGTGACGGCACATTGATACCCGGTTACATGCCTCCGGAACAATTACGTCAAAGGCTGGATTCGCTAGAGGCATCTGCTGAGTAAACTGGCTACATTCGGGAGTTCAACGTTTGAATTGAGAGGCCCCGCCGGCCATGGCGGGGCCTTTTTTGTTGCGGAGAAAATGAAAGTGAACCTAAACGGGAAGCCAACCGGGCCTCGTGCCGGGACGGTCTCATCCGGAAACTTACAGTATTTGATAAATCACCAAATTACTGATCATTTTTCAACCCTCAACCGCTATAATGTTGGCTGCTAATAAGGGAGTGATACTTTGACGGGGTTTACCTGCCTGCTCGGTGGTCCGGCTTTTTCAGAATTCCACACGCAAAAACTCGTAGATGAGTTGCGTCGGCGCACGGACCAGGAAATTTTGATCTCCGCGCAATTTATCTATTTTGTTGAAAGCCCGCAAGACCCCTCGCAAGAAGAGATAAAGCGGCTTGAAGCGCTATTGCATGCGCAGTTGATGGTGGACCCTGACGCTCTTTCCCATCCGGGCCAGTCTTCAGACCCGAATACGGATTCAGCTTCGGTTACGTCCTCAGACTTTTTGCTGGTAGTGCCCCGTTTGGGAACGCAGTCACCCTGGTCTACCAAGGCAACAGATATCGCACACAGGTGCGGGCTGGATACGATCAGCCGTATTGAAAGGGGCATTCTGTTTCATCTTCCGGCGCAAGCGTTAGAAGCACGAATGGCTACTACTATCAAAGCCCTGATTCACGACCGCATGACGCAAACGGTACTGAGTGATCTGGAATCAGCGAAGGCACTATTCGAACACCACGAAGCCAGGCATCTCGGTATTGCAGATATTTCAGTGGATCCTCAGTTAGTTCTTGAGAAGACCAATCGTGAATTGGGCCTGGCACTGTCTGCTTTTGAGATTGAATACCTGATTACAGCCTATGAAAAGCTTGGGCGGAATCCAACCGATGCGGAACTGATGATGTTTGCCCAGGCCAACTCTGAGCACTGTCGTCACAAGATATTCAATGCCAGTTGGACGCTGGATGGTGAGCCTCAGGATCTCTCCCTGTTTTCCATGATCAGAAATACGCATGCTCAGAGCCCGGAGGGTGTACTGTCCGCTTACCACGACAACTCTGCTGTTATCGAAGGACGTCCTAACCGGCGCTTCTTTACAGAGCCCGGAACCGGCGAATATGTTTGGCTGGATGAGGATGTGGGTATACAGATCAAGGTGGAAACCCATAATCACCCCACGGCCATTTCACCATTTCCCGGTGCGGCAACCGGTTCCGGCGGTGAGATTCGTGATGAAGCGGCAACCGGACGCGGCGCGCGTCCAAAATTCGGCCTGACCGGATTCTCGGTTTCCAATTTGCTGTTGCCCGACAGGCCCCGTAACTGGGAGGAGAACTCCGGAAAACCTGACCGTATAGCCAGTGCGCTGGATATCATGATAGAAGGTCCGGTAGGTGCTGCATCTTTTAACAACGAGTTTGGCCGCCCGGCACTGACAGGTTATTTCCGAACTTTTGAACAATCCATTGGCGGCCGGCTTTGGGGTTACCACAAGCCTATTATGCTCGCCGGCGGCCTGGGGAATATTCGTCCCGGACATATCGAAAAGTTGCGCTTGTCTGAAGGTTCTGCAGTGATCGTACTGGGTGGACCGGCGATGTTGATTGGACTCGGTGGCGGAGCAGCGTCCTCGGTAGGCAGTGGCCAGGGAAACGAAGAACTGGATTTTGCTTCGGTTCAACGCGGCAACCCTGAAATGCAACGACGATGCCAGGAAGTCATTGACCGTTGTTGTGCGCTGGGAGATGCTAACCCGATCGTTTCTATCCACGATTGTGGTGCGGGCGGACTATCCAATGCCTTGCCTGAGTTGCTGAATGACAGTGCTCGCGGCGGCAAGCTTGAGCTGCGTGAAATACCCAGCGCAGATGGTGCGATGTCACCCATGGAGATCTGGTGTAATGAATCGCAGGAACGTTATGTGCTTGGTGTTGAGCGCGATAACCTGGAAGAGTTTGAGTTGCTCTGCCAGCGGGAACGCTGTCCTTATGCCGTACTGGGAACAGTCACTGAAGAAAGAAATCTGCATTTAAGTGATGCCTTGTTGCATAAACCACCTGTCGATCTCCCCTTGGAAGTACTCCTCGGGAAAACACCCAAATTACATCGGGATGCCGTCTCAGGAACGGTGGGTCCGTTAACAGGGTTGCCCGCCCATACCCCGTTGGAAGAGGACCTTTTCAGTGTCTTGCGCTTCCCGGCGGTGGGCAGTAAGTCTTTTTTGATCACCATCGGCGACCGTTCGGTCGGTGGGCTTGTGGCGCGGGATCAGATGGTCGGGCCATGGCAGGTACCGGTGGCGGATTCGGGTGTAAGCCTGCATAGTTTTCATGGTTATGCGGGTGAAGCCATGGCAGTGGGTGAACGTACACCACTGGCGGTGGTAAACAGCCCGGCCGCAGCCAGGATGGCTGTCACCGAAGCGATTACCAATATTGCGAGTGCACCTATCGCCAGTCTCGCTGATGTGAGGTTATCTGCGAACTGGATGGCAGCCGCCGGAGAAGATGGTCAGGATGCAGCGCTGTACGCAGCAGTCAGGTCCGTCGGTATGGAGTTATGCCCGGAGTTGGGTATCGCCATTCCGGTAGGCAAGGACTCCCTGTCTCTCAAAACAGACTGGACTAAAGGGGGCCGGCCAAGACATATGCTTGCACCGGTTTCATTGGTGGTGACGGCTTTTGCACCGGCCACCGATGCCCGCCTGGCACTTACCCCGCAGTTGAAAATCAGCGATGAAGCCAATTGTCTTTTGCAGATTGACCTGGGTCGTGGACAGGACCGTTT
>JAOUCZ010000253.1 GCA_029859505.1 Lysobacterales bacterium
GGCTTCGTCCACCCATGCAAGGCTGGAGGCCGCCGGTTCCAGGTTATAGTGCAGCAGCACCGGGGCGTAGGCCGGATCAGTGAGATAGAGCACCATGATCGGCTCCTTCACGCCCGCCTCGCGCAGGGCAATCCCATCCTGCATGGTGGGTACACAGAAATAGTCGATTCCGGTAGCACGTGCCATGGCATCAGCCAGTAATCCGGCTGGTTGCCCATTCTTGACTACGGCAGCGAATGCAACGTCGCGCGGAATCAATGCCCGTACCCGTTTAACCTGCTGCTGAATCGTTGGCAAATCGATGCCAATGACCGGAGCGGCGCCGTTACCGTGAGTCGTGTATACGTAGTGTTTCGGCATGTGGAACTCAGTGCCGTTCAGCGTAATGGTCAATATCACGGACTCCGGGCGTTGGTGGGCGGGTGTTCGACAGACATAAAGACCGGATGTCGTGTCGTAATCACCCCGACTGGCGGTGTGCTGTCCAAAGCGGCAGGCCATCGTGGCGCTGCCTATCACATCTGCGGGTTCTTCCACTTCGATGAATACCAATTGGTCGCCCTCAAACGACCCCGACTGCGGTGTGAAGTGCAGCGGGCGCGCATTGCTATACGTTGGTGATTTTCTCTCGCAACCCCAAATTCCAAGCAACAGGAGCACGATGATGCAGGCAATAGCTGCCCTGAATATATTACGCCGTTTGAGTTCATCTAAAAATGACAAGAGCTAGCTTCTTTATGTCCGCTATCGCCGTTAAGCATAGTTGTTTCACTAACAAATGCCAAAAGATTGAATGTGCATTGTGGTTTGACTTATAGCTAGTGGTCCGGTATCGGCTGCGATTTCAACCGGTCAATGCAACACCTAAACTCTAAGTGTAGAGAGAGGGATGTTGAAAATGAAACAAAGACCAAGGATTTATTACTCAGATGCACAGAAGTACCTGATGTGGGATCGATGGGAAAAAGGCGACTCTATGCACGCCATAGCCCGTCTTTTTGATCGGGGACATGCATCTGTTCAGCGTATTTTGGCGGAGACAGGCGGAATACGACCACCTCCAAGAACTTTCCTTCCAGAACTGCACTCAGCCACAACAGTTACGCCGATAAATTCGGATATGGTTTCCGCTGTCTGTATTAACTCATACCCGAATATTGCTCTGTTACTATTGTAGCTTGCATCATCGACATCGGAATCAGCCTGGCTATTAGCCACACTAAACACTGACTTTAATACAACCGCTGTAACAACTTTAATTAACCTCATAGCAAACCTCCATCATGTGATCATTTGAATATAGCGTTAGAAGCGAGGTCTGAACCGCCACTTCGATTCTGATTATTAAGGGACTAAGGTCAAGTTACCTGATGAAGATGTGATCTTTTGCTGAAGATAGCTTAGGCAGAAACCAACCAGCTGAAAGAACATTAACCCAATACATTTAGCCGGGAAGCGAAGCATAGAGCGTCACCATTGAAGTAAAGCGGAGAACGGACACAAAATATGCATTGAGTTAGACGGTAGCTTTAAGTCCAAGAGCAGACCATAAATAGCTTACACAATGACCCTGGCAGAGGTCACAAAACGGCCAGGAGCCGACCTTTGAACAGACCTGGAGGGGTAGCGAATGTGCCGGGTTCATCATTACATCCATCAGTTGCTTGTGTTGTCGAAGGAGTTGAACTCTTTTGTCCAAATCATTTGCCATTAAAATTGATATAGATCAATAAATGCTACGTTTTTCCTGCTAATTCCTTTTGTTCTTATATATTAAAAATATAGAGGGAAAATTAAGGCATGGACGCACTTCTCGTGATTGCTGTGACGAGCAAATAAATTAAAGGAGGAGAGTACAAATGCGCACTAACACAATCGTACTAAGTAAATTGATAGTATTCGTGTTTTTCATCATGTTTCTTTCTGCTTCCATGACTACGTTAGCTTTCGATCTCACGCCAAGGGAAGAACTCGGGAAAAACTTGTTTTTCGACAATATCTCCAGTCCGGACTGGGTGTCCTGTGCCACATGCCATAGCCCAGATGTGGGTTGGACAGGACCAAATCCCGGGATCAATAAAAAAGGCGGTGTTTACAGAGGGGCTGTACCTACCCGTTTTGGCAATCGAAAACCGCCGAGTGCCGCATATGCGTCTTTGAGTCCAGTGTTCTACTATGATTCTGATGAGAAGCTTTTCATTGGGGGTAACTTTTGGGATGGACGAGCGACCGGTGAAGTACTCGGCAATCCTGCAGCGGATCAGGCGCTCGGACCATTTTTAAATCCTGTTGAACAGAATAATTCAAGCAAGCTCGCTGTCTGCATACAGGTGAGTTTCTCAAATTATGCAGATCTGTTCGAAGATGTGTGGGGACCAGGGTCACTGGACTGTAGCCCGACAGGTGTAGATGTAATGTACGACCAAATTGGCCTTTCCATCGCAGCTTATGAAGCCTCCAGCGAAGTCAATCAATTTTCTTCAAAATATGATGCATTTCTTCTAGGTGTAGCTGAGCTTTCAGTTGAGGAAGCTTGGGGACTTGAATTGTTTGAAGGTAAAGCGATGTGCTCTTCATGCCATCCTACGGGCGTAAATTCAGCCCTGACTGATTTTACCTATGACAACCTGGGAGTCCCCCGCAATCCTGACAATCCGTTTTATGACATGGACGAGGAGTTGCTTGACGATGGATCTCCTATTAACCCAGCAGGCAGAGACTGGATTGACCCGGGGCTGGGAGGTTTTCTTGAAACGATGCCGGAATGGCAGGCCATGGCTGTGGAAAACATGGGCAAACAAAAGGTCCCGACGCTCAGGAATGTGGGTAAGCGACTTGGCAATGGATTCCCTAAGGCATATGCGCACAACGGTTACTTCAAGAACCTGAAAAGCATAGTGCACTTTTACAATACAAGGGACGTAAAAGATACCTGTCTAAATCCTTTCACCACTGAAAAAGATGCGTTGCAGTTGGACTGCTGGCCTGAGCCGGAAGTAGCAGTGAACGTCAATACGGATGAGTTAGGTGATCTTGGATTGACTGATGCAGAGGAGGATGCAGTTGTTGCCTTTTTGAATACGCTCTCAGACGGTTTTAAGGTCAAGAAAAAGGTTAAATAATTTCTAATCTGAACCCTGATAACGACCTCTTCCGGGGTCGTTATTACCCTATCAGTCAATATTTCAAAAACGGCTGTTAAGTCCATGACGAGCCAGCCTGCCCAACAAGGTTGTAAATGCATTCCCCAAACTACCAATCACGATGGGCAGCTTCTGGCCATTTTCGACAGTTCTCAGCTACGAATTTACATTTGGCAAATGTCTGCACTTCATCCAAAAATGTCTCCCCATGAGCTGTCGATTTTGCAATGACTAATCGTTTCTATCTGCATGATTACTAGAGTTTTGTGGTCTGGGTTAGCGGTGGCTGCCGGCGCTTCAAAAACCGGGGTGTTTCAAGGCGTTTTATGAGGCTTGGACTATAATAATACTAATTGGCAAATGAATTGGTCATTGGCCTTAAACCAAAGAATAGGAGGGAGAGAAAATGTCCATGAAAAGGCGAACGATCTCAGGAATTATCTTTACTGTTGTGTTTTTCTTTATTGCTCCGCTGAGCATTTCGGTTGCGATGGCTGACATTGAGGATTGTGGTGAGCGTGTCAACAATTCAGTCGGAAAACTTTTGGAATGTGTGACATTGGATGGCGTACGCGCGCATCAGGCAGCACTCCAGGTGATCGCCGATGCGAATGGTGGGACACGCGCCGCCGGGACGCTGGGATACGAGGAAAGCGTCTCGTATGTGGTAGATACGCTGGCCGCGGCCGGCTATGACGTCGTGCTCAAGCCGTTTGAATATACTTATATGCCGCCAGCAACCCTGGAGCAGCTCACACCCGTTGGTGCAACCCACGAAACCGGCGTTTTTACGGGCAGTGGTATCGCGTCAGTAACTGCCTCGGTGACGCCTGTGGACCTGGCATTAGGCAACGCTTCCTGGCCAGCCGACCCCAGTACGTCCACCAGTGGCTGTGAGGCGGCCGACTTTACCGGTTTTCCAGCGGGCAACATCGCCTTGGTCCAACGGGGAACATGCTTTTTCTCGGTAAAGGCTGCGAACGCTGAAGCAGCAGGAGCTACGGCCACCATTATCTTCAACCAGGGGAATTCCCCCACTCGAATGGGCCTGCTCGTCGGTAGTGCCTCGACGTTTCCGGATGGAAGTCCTTCCAACTTGACCGCCCCGGTGGTAGGTGCGAGTTTCCCAAGTGGCGTCGCCTTGTCTGTGCCAGGATCTACAGCCTTCATTAACGTCGATCCACCCGAGCAAGTGATTCAGTACAATGTGCTCGCCGAACTCGATGGTAAGTATACCGACAACGTAGTGATGGCGGGAGCGCATCTGGATTCGGTACAGGCCGGCCCCGGGATTCAGGACAACGGGTCGGGTAGCGCGGCACTTCTCGAAACCGCCGTGCAGATGGCCAAGGTCAAACCGGTCAATACGGTGCGGTTCGCCTGGTGGGGTGCTAAAGAATCTGGCTTGTTCGGCTCGACCGCCTATGTCAGTGGACTCGAGCAGGAAGAGCTGGACGAGATCGCCCTGTACCTGAACTTTGACGAGATCGGTTCACCGAACTATGTCTTCTTTATTTACGATGGCGATGACTCTGATGGTGTTGGCGCCGGGCCTGGGCCGGAAGGCTCCGCCCAGATTGAGGCTTTGTTCGAGTCGTACTATGAGGCACATGGCCTACCGTTCAAGGGTACTGATTTGAGCAGTAATTCGGATTACGGTGCGTTTATCGCTGCTGGCATCCCATCGGGTGGCATTTTTACCGGAGCCGAAGTCATTAAAACTGCTGAAGAGGCAGCCATTTGGGGCGGTACAGCCGGAGAACAATACGATCCCTGCTATCACTTGGCATGCGATACCTTCGACAACATCAGTCTCGAGGCCTTGGGCGTCAACGCTGACGCTGTTGCCTTCTCTGTCCTTCGGTATGCCATGAACACCGAGGACATCAATGGCGTGAAGGGCAAAGGTAACTTCTATCCATGACCCTGACAGTAGTCAGAGCCTAACATGTGGTCAACCGGTCGCCGAAGCAACCTGAGGTAACAGCAACCGGTAATGGCAAGACCCGGGGTCAGAGTAGGTTTCTACTCTGACCCTCAATTACCCTGGACCTCGACCGAAACCACCCGCGTTCTTGCCATCTTCAAGACATCAAAAATATCAGGTGTTGGCAAGAACGCGGGTGGTTTCGGTCG
>JAOUCZ010000254.1 GCA_029859505.1 Lysobacterales bacterium
TCTGTTATTGTTGAAGGAACTGCTGGAAGTGATGTCAGCCCTTTCACCAGATCCACAAACCGTCAGTTGCGCAATACTATTTGTTGCTTCCGAATATGAAGAAGACCTGGAGGCAATCCGGGTTGACATATCTCCCGAGGTCCGTGATCAGCTTGATCAGTTGCTATACCTGATAGAACTTGAGACAGAACACCTGCCGGCGAGTACAGGCCATAGCGCCGAGGGTCTGCGCAGGATGTTGCTGGCGTTGATCAAGGATGTGCGTGTCGTATTGATAGCGCTTGCCTGGCAGTTGGTCAAACTACGCCACGCCAAGGATAAGGATGCGGACGCGGTTTCCCTCGCCAGGGAAGCGATGTTGATTCACGCCCCATTGGCTAACCGCCTGGGTGTATGGCAACTGAAGTGGGAACTGGAAGACCTGGCATTCCGTTATGATCAACCGGAAGATTATCGCCGTATCGCACGGTTGGTCAGTGAGCGTCGTTCCGATCGTGAAAAATTTATCACTTCATTTATCGGGAAACTTGAAACAGCAATCAAAACTGCCGGTATCAAGGGAGAGGTTAAGGGCCGTCCCAAACATATTTACAGTATCTGGAAGAAAATGCAGCGCAAGGGCCTGGATTTTGACGAGCTGTTTGATGTCAGGGCCGTACGTGTGCTGGTAGACGACATTCCAGCTTGTTATAGCGTGCTGGGTCTGGCGCATTCATTGTGGCAGCCCATTCCGGGTGAATTTGATGATTACATCACCATGCCCAAAGGCAATAATTACCAGTCCCTGCATACAGCGATCATCGGGCCCGAGGGCAAGGTTGTAGAGGTCCAGATTCGTACCTACGAAATGAACGAACATGCCGAACTCGGTGTGGCATCACATTGGCGTTATAAGGAAGGCGGTCCGACCGACCCAGCCTTTGATAACAAGATTGCCGTTATGCGGCAATTGCTGGATTCCGGCGAAGAAAAACTGGACGATGAAAGTCTTCTGGAAAGCTTCAAAACCGTCGCATCCGAGGATCGTGTTTACGTTCTGACACCCGGCGGAAAGGTGTTGGATCTTACCCTGGGTGCAACCGTGCTGGATTTTGCCTACCAGGTACATACCGAGGTTGGTCACCGTTGCCAGGGTGCAAAGGTCAATGGCCGGATTGTTCCGCTAACGCATCAGTTAGAGACCGGTAACCGGGTGGAGATATTAACCGGCAAACACGCAAAACCGAGCCGTGACTGGCTCAACCCGCGTCTCGGGTTTATCCGTGGCGCACGGGCGCGAGCCAAGGTGCGACAGTGGTTCCGGCGGGAAAGCCATGAAGAGAACCTGATCCAGGGTAAAGAACTGGTTGAAACGGATCTCAAACGTCTCGGTCTGGTGCCCGCTGATCTGGAAACCGTACCGGAAAGATTTAACTTCAATTCCGTGGATGACGTTTATGCGGCGGTGGGAAATGGTGACCTGACTGTCAGCCAGGTCGTACATGCGGTTGAGCGTTTCAAGGTCAAGGACGTTGAATTAACCGTTGAAGACCTGGTGACGCGTACGCCTAAACGCCGCCGAATACAAGATCAGAAGGAAGGCGGTGATGTCACCATTGAGGGTGTAGGAAACCTGATGACAAGCATGGCGCGTTGTTGTGAGCCGGTTCCCGGTGATCCGGTTTGCGGATACATAACACGTGGCCGTGGTGTGACAATTCACCGGGATGACTGCCCCAATGCGGTGCGCTGGGTCAGAGAGGAGAACCCGCGTTTGATCCAGGTTCGCTGGAGAAAACAGGCAGATTCAGGTTATCGGGTGAACTTGCTGCTAAGGGCTTACAACCGGCGCGAGCTGATCAAGGACATTTCTACCATGATGGCAACTTCGGATGTGTCGGTTACCGATATCAACAGTCACCTGGACGAGGATACCGATGAGGTTAATATTCGTCTGCAGGTAACCGTGAAAGACTACCAGCATCTCAGTGATCTGCTGAGCAGGCTTAACACGATTCCCAATGTATTTGAGGCCCGCAGGCTGGCGGAAAAGGCCTAGGGAACCTCAGAGTTGTTCAGGGGCTCTTCTGGTCTTGAAACGAGTCAAACAACGAGATCAGACTGGCGCGCGCGGTGGCCAGTGAAAAGTGATCTTCGACATTCTTAACCGATGCATCTGAAATGCGGTTCCACAAATCCTCATCCTGGTAAAGCCTGACGATTTCAGCCGCAAAAGACGCTGCGTCCTGTGCCACCAGTATCTCTCTTCCATGTTCCGCGAACATGCCTTCCACTGCCGCAGGGGTTGCAACAACCGGTTGCCCGTGGGCCATGCTCATGTTGACCTTGCCTTTCACTCCGGCCCCGTAACGCAATGGTGCCACCGCCAGGCGGCAGTTGCTGAGAAACGGTTGCAGAGTCTCGACGAAGCCATGAAACTCTACGCCGTCGCCGCTCAGCGACCGGATTCGCTCAGGTGCCTTGCTGCCAATGAGGTGGAAGCGCATTTCCGGTAATTGCTTATGCACCAACGGCCAGATGTCATTGACAAACCAGCAGGCGGCATCGACATTTGGCGGGTGCTGGTAGCCACCGACAAAATAGATGTCTTTTCTGTCTGCAAAATCCTTATCGCGACCGGGCACCTCGTGGATATTGGACAAAACATGCACTTTTTCACTTGGAGCATCTTCACTCAATACCGCTTTTTCCACCGTGCTGACAACCAATGTTGCATCCGCTGCCTTGATCACCGAAAGCTCTGTCCGCTGGGTTTGCTGGGCAGTGCGTTTCAGTGACAAACTATTTTCAAGATCAGCCAGTCGTTGCTCACGCAGATAATGCAGATCGACCGTGTCAAAAATGAACTTCGTGTCCGGGCAATAGCGCTTGAGCAGTGAGATGTAGTTGATGGCTATGTAGTGCCGGCTGATGAACACATAATCAAACTCACTTCCCCGGTCACGGAAGAAATCATGCAGGGACTCCAGCCAGGGGTGATAAAGAACCTCAACACCTGACTTTTGCAAGTCGCGGGTATAACTTCCTGCATAGTCACGGTTATCGGCGAAAAATGTCAGGCCGAAACCTAAATCCCTGCAGCATTGCATCAGATTGGTGAGACGGACACTGCCTGAATCCTTGTCGGGCTCAGGTGTGGTGGCATCAATAATAAGTATGCGGCCTTTGCATCGGTGCTGGCTGGCCTTGAGTACTTCAGCATGATTATCCGGATTGGATATTGTATGCGGTTGAGACTCGAGTTCGGTTTTCCACCGTTCCACGAATTTCTTCTGGTTGATTGTCTGGTATTTTTTAGCACCGCTGGAAGTGTCGGTTCCGGAAGTGATTCCCTCGTGGTGGATAACGGCCGATAAAGGCTGGATCATTACCTTAAAGCCGGATTCACGTACCCGGAATGCAAGGTCTGTGTCTTCGTAATAGGCTGGTGCGTATCGCTCGTCGAACGCACCAATCTGAAGAAAGTACTCTGTTTTCAGAGCTATGCAGGCTCCGGAGCAATAATCGGCCTCACGAAGATAGAGGTACTCCGGGTTTTCCGCCTTCTTACCGCGACCGTAATTCCAACCGGAACCATCGTTGAATACAATACCGCCGGATTCCTGCAGGCTGCCATCGGGATAGACCAGGCGTGCACCAACGAGGCCGGTTTCCGGTTCACGGTCGAACGTATCAATCAACTCATCCAGCCACCCCTCAAGAACCTGTGTATCATTATTCAGCATCACCAGGTACTCACCACGGGCATGCCTGGCACCTCGATTACAACTGCCGACAAAACCGAGGTTCTTTTCATTTCTAAGGTGTATTAATCCATCGATGCCTTCCAGTTGTTTCGCTGTTTCATCACTGGACTGGTCATCGACAACGATAACCTCGAATGAGTATTTCCCTTTGAACTCAAGCAGGCTGCGCAGACAGGCGGCCGTATAAACCCATTTGTTATACACCGGAATAATGATACTGACCTGCGGTTGTTCCATTTTTGGAAATGCATCTGGAGCCCTTGTGTCACCGATGGCTTCCTGTTTGATCACCGGATGAGGTTCCAGCTCAGCTTCAGGGCCGGTATATTGCAGCCTCTGCAGTGTTCCACTAATTCCCTGTGTTGACAGGTTTCTGATGAGTTGCGAAAGTAGCCACGGCCACCTGGCAGGATTCCAGGCCCGTGCCAGCATGAAGTTCTTAGCCGCCCGTCGCCCGACGCGCAAAGGCCGGGTGATCTTCCATGAGGTACTTCCCAATATCAGCGTATTCATATCTTCAACTCGCTGATAATCCGAGCTGAGCTGTGCCAGGCGTGCTTCTTTTTCTTCATTAATCCCTTGTAGTCTTGCTATCTCGGAGTTAAGCAGATTCACCCACTTCTTACGTCTTTTCTGCTCGTTTTGCAGTTCATTTCTGGTCTTAAGAGCCCATTCGGTTCTTTTCCCGACTTCCTTTTCTAGCTCGGCTTTCTGTTCCAAAGTTTGTTGCAGTTGGTTATTGGTCATTGAGAACTGAAAGTCAGCGGCGGCTTGTTGAACCTGACTCATTGCGGCTTCCAATGGAACAAATGAATTAATTTTCTCCGCAGCGGGGCAATACTCATTGAAGGCTTCAAGCATATCTTCAAGTGTATTGGCCCTGATACCGGGCAAGTTTGCACGCACTGCTTCGATTTCATCGGGTTTATCACATAATTCAGCAACCTGACTGACCAGGGCTTCCGGATCAGCATCAATCAGCCAGCCGGTTTTCCCGTGCTCGATCCTGCCGGGAAAGCTACCTACACGGGTCGCAATTACCGGGATATTCATTTGTTGCAACTCGGATAGTGTGAAACTGAAGGTTTCCGGCACGATCGATAAGAGTGCAGCAAAGTCCGGGCCGATCTCAGCCACTATTGATGCCAGTTCTTCCCTTTTGTAATCCAGGATGACATCCACACCGGAGACACCAAAGAAGGCTTCACCTGATTTGCCCGTGCCAAGCAGGTAGACTTGAACATCTTTTGCCAATTCAGGTAGCACACGCAACAGCAGTTGCTGACCCTTGCCCATCTGCATACGTCCCAGTATCAGCAAACGTTTGCGACCATCTTTGCGTGGCTTTGGTGTGACCGCCTTCAGGTCTTCGATGTCAGGGAAACCGTGCGGAATGACCCTGGAAGGCAGTGTTTTAAATGCAGGTTCGAGCTGGTTCTGTAAATCCAAAACTGATTGACCGGGGGCTACAACCTTAACCTGATTTTCCTTGAGCGCCTGCAGGTATGCATCGTGAATAAGTGACCAGGC
>JAOUCZ010000255.1 GCA_029859505.1 Lysobacterales bacterium
CTGACCTGGGAGCGACCAAAGGCACTGGAACGTTTGCTTGAATCTATCGCTGCCAACTGCGATACCACCAAGCTACATCGTCTATACATCATAGACGACTCCCGTAATACAGAAAGCATTAGCCAAAACCAGGCTCTGTCAGAGCAGTTTACTTCCAGGCTTGATGTTCCAGTTGAGTATTTTGGCCGGACCGAGCAGAAATCTTTGCTCACTGAGCTAGTCAAGCAGTTACCAGAACACGAAGGTGCTATTCATTTTCTGGCGGACCCGTCCCGCTGGACAGATCACTGGACAGCCGGGTTATCCCGTAACCTTGCCTTGTTGCTATCTTGTGGTCGCCGCCTGGTGATGATAGATGATGATGTTGTATGTGATTTGTACAACCCGCCGCGGCAAAAACCCGATATCAGGTTTTCCGATGAACCGCGCGACGCAGCTTTTTTCGGCAATGAACAGGAGTGGGATTTTCTGCGGCAACCAATGAATCCAGACCCAATCTACCGGCATATGCAGTGCCTGGGTCTTAATGTTTCAGGTGCGCTGGAAGTGCTGGGAGAAAATCACTTGAAACCTGCCGGGTTTAAAGGTGCAACAGCGGTGCAACTGAGTGAACTGGGTCCCGAATCAGCTGTTTTGGTCACCGAGTGCGGGTCACTGGGCTGCCCCGGAACCATCAATAACACCTGGCTTCCTGATATGGCACCGGCCTCACTCAAGCTAATGTTGGCGTCAGCCAAATCAACAACAGACGCACTCAATACCCGCAAGGTATGGAGTGGTAGACACCAACCACATTTCTCGCCCCGCTCAAATATGTCGCAGATTACCGGTTTTGACAACCGTGCGATGTTGCCGCCCTACTTACCCATTATGCGTGGGCAAGACCGGTTGTTCGGCAACATGCTGGATTTTATTTTTCCAACCAGTGTGACGCTGGATTACCCCTGGGCGATTCCACACCTGCCGGTACCTGACCGCCAATGGCGTGACAAGGATTTGGAATTCAAGCCAGTTGATTCATTTCCAAAGTTTTTTATTGAAAAAATTGTTGAATATAAATCTTCATGCGAATCAACCTCCCCGGTCGACCGCCTGTCGAGTTTGTCAGGCTGGTTCAACGACATGGCCGGCGCAAGCGCTGACTCACTGACTTCCATGTACCGTTACAACAGGTTGCGTAGTGACTCAGAGCGCCTTCAACACCTCAGCGCTTTATTGGAAACGACTGAAACAGCTCCTGTAAATTGGCAGAACTACCTTCGAAATGGGATATCACAACTGAATATTGATTTGGACAGGGCCAGCCGTCCAGACTTCAAGGTCAAAGGTTTACCTGCAGACATGGATAGTGACGAGCTCATCAATTTCTGGAAAAACGTCTGGGGTGACTTTGCAACTGCACTCAAGGCGTGGCCTGAAATCCGGTTTGCTGCTGAAAAGGTTATCAACCCGGGCTAGAGTGGGCCGTAATTATGCTTCTTCCGACCGGGCCTGTCTGATTTCACTGGGTGCCGAACCTGTCCAGCTCTTGAAGGCGCGCGAAAACGAACTGGGTTCGGAGAATCCGAGTAGCAGGGAGATTTCTGTCAGGGTCAGGCTGTTATCCATTATGTAGAGCTCAGCCAGGTTGCGGCGTATTTCAACTAGCAGAGTTCTGAAGTTCTGATCAACATCAGCCAACTTGCGATGCATCGTCCGTACCGACATATGTAATGCCGAAGCTACCAAATCATCACTAACCTGGCCATTTGGCAATTGCTCCATCAAAGCTGATTGCACTCTCGCCACTATGTCATTTCGATCGAGAAGTGCAAGCCGGCGTGTAACCACCTGATCATTGAGCAAGGCCAACTCCGGATTAGCACCAACCAACATGTCATCGGCTATCGATAGGGGTATGAATAATTGATTGTCAGCCTGGTCAAAATTTAGCTGACAGGCAAAAAATTCAAAATAAGGTTTAGGGTCACGTGGTGCCGGGTGTTTAAAATTCACTGCCTGTAAACGAAAACCATCCCCATAGACCAACTTGCACATCTTGGTGATTGTCGCCAAAGCACTATCGTCTCGTGCTGACAAGCTTTCACTCGGCACATCTAAACGCAGGGTCGCCACCATGCAATCGTCCTGGTTCTCAACAACAACCACCGCTTTATCATTCACGACCCGAATAAATCGCTCCAATCTTTTGAAAGCATTTCTCAGGGTCATACTTGCCTGCCAGGCATAACCCAGTGCGCCCAGGTGTGACGAAGCATAAACGGATGCCGACCTGATACCTATTGCCTCATCATTACAAAGTTTGAGCGCCTTGGTCCGAATCCTGTCGATTTTTTCATATGGCATTCGCAACGAAGGGTCGATAGGCAATTTCGGTTTGATGTTCTCAGCCGCAAACAAGGGTTCCGGATCAATCCCGTAAGACTCAATCGTCTTCCACAAGATGATAATGGTTGGTGCAAAGACTGACATCCCGAAAACTACCTGTAGTGATTCTGACTAAACATCACATCATTCTCAATCACCATGCAACTTAGGTCAACTGATTGTCCACGTTGGTCAAGCACGGCGCTCTGCTCTTGCATAAAGTATGTCCATCGAATAACACCGCTGACGGAACAGGCAGCAATGGATACTGAAGAAAATATGTTGCAGGCAGAAATTGAATTTTGGCGCTACATGATAGAGAGCCGGAGAGGATCAATTTCCGAACAAGCAACCGAACGAATGTTGCATGCCTGCGAGTTGGCAGAAAGAAAGTTGATGATGATAGAGCATGCATCAATTGAATTTGAAACAAGGCAATGAAGAGGAGTATGAACATGGAACAATTATTGATGAAAAATATCATGCGGTTGGTGGTTGCCAGTTCAGTCCTCGCAATCGCGGTCAACATCATAATGATATTTGGTTAAGCCCCAGGAGATGAATTTAGGTTTTGGGGGATTTCGGTAGCAAACGCCCGCTACCACATTTATGTCCCGGTTTCGCTATTTACAGGTGAATTCCCCCCCCCTTTTACCTGTGATGAAACCGGGACTATTTTTATTAAATTCAGTTGCGTCTGTTGCCAGGTAAGCTGGCTCATAAATGAAAAACCAGGCGCAACTGGTTAGATAAGGGACTACAGATTATCGTGTCGTTTGAAAAGTCCCCGGCTCTTATTTACTGGTGTTTCTAGTCCTCCTTCACCATTTTCGAGAGTCGGGGCAACCTTTTCCACGGTCATAAGAAAAAGCTCCGGTTTTACCCGGAGCCCTGTTTTTGGAGAAAAACAATTCCCCCCTTTGTGAAATAAACAATTGTTGAGGGAAAAAGTTGGTAAAAATTATGAGTTTTTTACTCTTTTAATAAATAATCGCGCAATAATTCGAAATCAGCTGGCATCTCGATACTCAAAACCTCTTTTCCGGAAACTTTTTCCAGAGCTTCGGGTAACGTAACAGGCCGCTCCAGGGTTTCTTCAATGGTCTCTCTGAACTTGGCTGGATGCGCTGTACACAAAAACACTCCGGTTTCATTTTCTTCCAGGCTATCTGTCAGTGCTTTCCAGGCCAACGCGCTATGCGGATCAGCCAGGTAAGACTCTGCATCCAGTGCTCGCACTGCTTCTTTTGTTTCATCATCATTAATGGAAAAAGATGTCAACAGATCCTGCAATGGCAGGCCGTGACGCTGCTCCAGTTCGAGCACCCGGGGAAAGTTATTAGGTAGTGAAATATCCATGGCATTTGTTAATGTAGCCACTGTTGGCCTTGGTTCCCATTTACCTGACTCAAAGAACCTGGGTACCGTATCATTGCGATTGGTAGCAGCAACCATACGCTTCATCGGCAAACCCAGGGCACGGGCCAACAAACCGGCCGTTACATTACCGAAGTTGCCACTGGGTACACTGAACACCGGCTCGGTTCCGCGGGGTAAGCTTGCAACCGCTTCAAAATAGTAACAAACCTGTGCCAGTAAGCGGGCCACGTTGATCGAGTTGGCAGAGTTCAGTCCAATCGATGCAACCAGTTGCTGATCATCAAATGACTGTTTGACCAGTTGCTGACAGGCATCAAAATCATCCTCAATAGCAATGGTCTTGATATTGCCTCCCAACGTGCAGAACAGTTTTTCCTGCAGGGGTGTGACTTTACCTTTCGGGTACAACACCACTACATCGATACCGGGTTGGTTGTAAAACGCGAGCGCTACAGCTGCCCCGGTATCACCGGAAGTGGCTGTCAGGATAGTCGTGCGCTGATCTGACCGGAAACTGGCCAAGCACTGCGCCATAAAACGTGCACCAAAATCCTTGAAAGCTAGTGACGGGCCATGGAAAAGCTCAAGGGCAAAAACATGACCGGAAACAGGTGCCAGTTTGACGGGAAAGTTGAATGCCTCCTCGACACACTTCTGCAAAACACGAGTTGGCATCGCGTCTCCAACGAGGTGCTGCAATATAATTTTACTGCGATCAACAAAGTCCAGCTCCAGTAAGGCCGGGATATTATCCAGGGGTGCAATGTGCTCGGGGAAAAACAAACCCTGTCCTTTACCAAGCCCGGTAATAACAGCCCGTGGGAATGTTACGTTCTGCTCGGGGTGACTAATATTAATGAACTGCATATGGAGCTATCCTGCGTTAATGGTATTGGTCAAACTTCCCGGGCACCTGCGAGGTCAGCCCTGCAAATGTGTACAAAGCCGGTTTCATTCTTCAAGTAATGGTGTTGCAGCCATTCGGCAGCAGCTTCGGCGGTACGGCTGTCGTCAACTATACAAAATACCGTTGGGCCTGAACCTGAAATTCCCATCGCCAACACTCCCATTTTCGCCATTTCAACACGGGCAGTTTCAAAACCCGGCAATAATGTCTTTCGATAGGGTTCTGCGAGCAGATCTACCAGGCATTTAGCCGCGGATCGTGACTCTCCCTGGTGAAGCTGATGTACAAACAGGGCGAACTGCGCGCCATGGTTGACGACAGTTTTACGATCATAATTTTCCGGTAACACCTCTCTTGCTGGTCGGGTTTCCAGCCGTGTACCCGGCCAGGCAACCACACACTGCCAGTGAGCCGGCCATGGCAAGCTGTACTGAAGGGCACCACCCGGTATACACAAACGCAATCCACCAAGCAGGCAAGGGGCGATATTGTCGAGGTGTATTTCACCACTGATGCTACCTTCCATCTCGGCCATCAGTTGTAAGAGTGCAGGGCGGTCCAGCGGGCGGCCAAAATATCGGTTCAGTGCGACCAGAGTCGCAACAATTGAAC
>JAOUCZ010000256.1 GCA_029859505.1 Lysobacterales bacterium
TCCACTGCTCAACACGGGCATTTTAACAGTCCCCGTGATTGCAAATCATCTTGGGATTTTAAAAATGAAGCAGATAGGCTCACCTGCCTTGGTTCCACTATTGTAATGGTGGTATCAAGGCAGATTTTCAATACATGAACTGGATATCTGAATCCCTTTTAAAGGCCCGTGTTTTTTCCCTGTTCAGGGTAAATCAGCTGTTATTTACCAGCATCTACCAGCGTGAGAGTGCTTTCAGGTGGTTGTTTTTCCATGAACTGGAGGAATAGGCGTCCGGACTCACTGGCCTTGTCTATTTTTTCCACGTGGTCAAATGTATGTATTGAAAACTGGGTCAGGCGAATGAAGTACATATCGTCCTGTTTCCCGATTGGTGTTACCAGGGCTCTTTGAAACTCCACGGTCCAATAGCCATTCTCCCAGTGACCCTTGGCTTTGACTTCACCGGCATTACCGGTCAACTCAAGCGGTTTGAACTGCGGGTGGGTTCCCACCTTATTCTCTACGGTTGCAGGTGGTGGTTCGAGCGTTTCTACAACCTTTGTCTTTGGCCTCAGGATATTGCCATCGGGCCACATCCTGAAGGAGGTGGTTGCGGAGTCATCAACCGGTTGCAAGAGGTAAATCCTGTCAAGCTCATACCAAGGGGCATGCATAAACTCCTTACCCTGTGCGGTCTGCACGATACGCAAGCTGTCGTCGCCATAATCGATGAACTTCACGTTCCAAAGCTGCTCTGTATTCCTACTGTTATAAATCTCGTAGGGTGGCTTTCTCGGATATCCGGTTTTTACATTGCCCTCGATATCCACAGCCTGTCCGAGTGGGTCTGAGCGTGCCGCAAGCCACTGCCAACCGTCGAAATCGAAGCCATAACCCGACAGGAAAGAAGGCGTCCATTCACAATGCGCTTCAAAACTGAGTATCAATGAATCTTCAACCTGGTTGCCAGCCACGAATTCCTGGACTTCCTCATTCCAGACCCATGGGTGGTGTTGGCGGTCTTCGGTATCATCTCGCCAGCGAACCTTGATGTATACATCATCATCGGTGTACAGGGCCTGCACATACGCATTTCTGGCATCGCCGTAATTCAATGGCACTGATATCTCTTCAGTCTTTCCCCAATTGGGTTCGACTGCCTTGCCATCGAGCGTGATCCCGGCCTGCGCGACCCAGGTTGCGGGAATGATCAGGCCATTTTCGAAGTTGCCGGTCATGGGTTCCCAGGAATCGTTTTTAACCTTCACCAATAAGTTCTTTTCGTTGATTTGCACATGCTCAACTTCTGCCCAGGCGACCTCGCTTCCCATTGAGCACGCAACCAATGCAAGTGCAACTCCGGTAGTGTGTGTAAGTTTATTCATCATAATTTCCTAGAAATTGTCACCGCCATGCATATGTCCGGTTCTGCATTGCTGACCTTCACCATAGCTGTGGCCACCAAGCCGGTGGCAAAATGTACACCAGGCACCCCAGTAGCGCGGAACTGATTGAGTTGGGAGAGAGTAGGTCGTGCCGGAGATACCAGAAAAACCGGAACCTTCACCACCAACTTGCATTTGCACGCCGGCAACGTTGATGGACTCCCTGAGGTTATACACGTTGGGCGATCCATGTGGGCCATGACATGTGGTGCATTGCAAAGGCGCATGTTTCGCAGGCGGATCATAACCAGCATTGAAATCCGCTTCTGTTACCCAAGGCCGCTTCATGCCTCCGCGGTTGGTATCGGCGCCATACTTGGACTGGATTCCGGCACCGTGATACTCAGTATTATAGTTGACAGCGATATCCAAGATGCCGTGGGACATGACGACACCGGCGGGAACATCACCATCATGACAGGTAAGGCAAAAGTCCACGTAGTCGATCTCTGTTCGCCCTGGCACCGTTTCGCAGTTGGCAGCGATCCAGTCCTGGGCCGATTGACTCTCATTTCCTGGAGCATTGGGGTCACAGCCAACCGGATTGAGAGGGTCTCCACCACCACCATAAGCCCAGTTGTCCTCGCCACCGCTGTAGGAGGCGGTCGTTGAATAGATTCTCGTGAAAGCCACGTTGGAGTCCGGATCCTTGATAACAGGGTCCGTTGCAACCGAATCATGGGGCGGTAAGTGGCAATCGCTGCAAGTCAATTGAGGTCGAATCGGTGCCTTGCTGTCACTGTTGGCAAAGTTCCAGTCCTTGTCTGCCGGCAAAATGTCATGGTTCTGGTTTACCGGCGCCTCGCTTGCTGCAACGTGTTTGTTGACGCTTACGGCAAAACTTCCACCCAGGTCAGCCAGGATGTTGGGCGCTGCCGGCGTCAAAACTGGCGTGCCGCCGTCATGACAGTTAAGGCAGAAGGTCTCGTTTTCGTTCGTGAAGTCGGGCGAAGCTCCCGGGCCAACATCAGTGGGAGTCTTTAGTGCCAGCTTGAGTCCACCGTGCCCACTGCCATGACAGCCAAAATTGCCATCACCAAAGCAGCTCGCGCTACCATTGGTATGGGCCCTGTTCGACGCATCGGTGGCAATATTTACTACGTCAGTAGTTACCGTTGTTGAAAAAGGCCTCAAAGCGCTCGCGTTGGGGTTGGTCACGTCGTCAGGGTTAAAGGTTGCAGTTGCCCCGTTGGAGTCATGGCAGGCCAGGCAGAAAGTGGTCAGGGCCGCCCGATCGGCGGCAACATCTTCCGTGGCCGGATTGGCATACTCTGTAAGTTCAATTGCTGCGCCGGTATCTGCATTATAAAGGTTTACCTTGCCCAATTTATGCGCTGTTCCTGACGTGTGGTTATGACACACGATACAATCATCTGCATTGAGTGTGCCCTGCAGGTGTGAACTGATAATGCTTCCACCTGAAAATTCGGTGGTAACGATTCTTCTCTTGCGCCTGTTGGCTGGTGGCCCAACATCCGAACCCTTTTCACTGGCATGGCACACGGTGCAATCCCCTCCTTCACCTGCAAAATTGCTGCCATGATCATGACATTCCTTGCAGTCCACATTCCCGAGGTCACCACCCTGGTGTGTATCATCGCCAAGTGCAGCACTCTGGGCGTAACCCGTGGGTGTTAACGTGTGACATATCTGGCACGGACCTTCGTAGGATGCCCCATTCTCAAATGCAAAGTCAGCGCTGGCCACGTTATTGTGCAGTACAGCATCTACGTCTGGCAATGCACCGGGAACATACTGTTTGTCGGCCCTGAAATAGTAAAGATTGAAGTTCCACTCCAGGGTATCCGGATGCAGCGTATAAAGTGGGCTGTCGGTTCCAGCATTGTGCAGTTCATGGCAGGAACCGCAATCCACGATACCCGGCGACCCCACCGGACTGTTTTTTGAATTGGTATGCAGGGAAAAATTATTAGCCAGCAACTTGGCGCCACCAAACCCGGTATCGGGATTATGACAGCTGACACAGATGGCCTCCTGGTCCGCATTACGGGGAACCAGGGTGCTTCCATGTTTTCCGTGGCAGCTTTCGGTGCACCCGATCGTATCGTCAACATTCAGGATAGCGACATTGTGCGGTGTATAGTCAGTGGTTGTTTCACTGGTTATGGCTGGATCTGCCAGCAGGTATTCGATTGGGGCTTCCGTATAGGTGAAGACTGCCATGTGATAGGTCAGCCCCTGGGTCAAGCCGGTAACGTGTACGGACGTGCCATTACCCCGGTAAACCACGAAATTGCCGGGATTCGGATCAGTCAACTCCGTTCCTGCGGTGCCAAATATGCTGTCTGCAGCATGCGCTGTCCCATCGACCGGGAAGCTGTCGACCGCACCACCCTCTTTCATTACCACGATACTGCCGTCGCCAAGGCCCGCGGTCCAATACAGCGTCATTGAAGACGAACTGATGTTGTGGGTCCATAGGTTGGTTGCCTGCGACCAGTTCCTGGCAGTTGTCTCAGTGCCCGTCGTAGCAGTTGGTGTCTTGTAGCGTACCCCGGAAGCACCGGAATTACCCAACCCGGAAGCCGAATAAACAGCAACCCAGAACTGCGTTTGCTCCGGCAGGTTGGTGATGGTGACGCTTGTGCCTGTACCCTTGTAAACGACATAGTCATTGCCGCCGCCGGTTGCGGTACTGAACGGGTAACTTGCGTCCGGTGTGTAATCCGTGCCGTCAGTGGGTGCCGTGATGCTGCTGTCGACCTCGCTGACTACCACAATTGAACCACCGGCATCACCTGTCTCTGCAGAATTGGTCCAGTTGATCGTCAGGCTAAAGGGGCCAGGTGGATCGATGGAGAAACCGGTGGGGTCGTTGGTGGGATAGGTGTAGAACGACGCAACATCGGAGTAATACTGTGTTGAACTCTGTTCTACAAAGGCGCGGAAAAATACCTGGTCGGCCGAATTCATTGCCGGCGTGTCACGCAAATGTGTGAATGCAGTATCATCTGCAGGGGTAGACCCTTCGTAGGCCAGGTTCTCTGTGGGTAAACCGCCAGTGTGGTTCCAGACCGTACCCTGGGCATCTGCTGCCGGTCCGGTGCCTGCACTGACCACGTGACCGCCCAGTATCGCTGACGTGGCCGTCACACTGCTGAATGTGGGTGTGTCGATCGAGGGCTCGGCGGTTCCCGAAACCGTGGTCTCGGTACCGGTTACGGCTGTGGGCGTCTTGTAACGTACACCCGGGGCGCCTGAACCTGTACCCGAGTAGGAATAAACCGCTACCCAGAATTGTGTTTGCTCCGGCAGGTTGGTGATGGTGACACTGGTGCCTGTACCCTTGTAAACCACGTAATCATCACCACCGCCGGTGGCTGTGCTGAAGGGATAGGTCGCATCCGGGGAATAGTCCACACCATCAGAAGGTTCGGTGATGGTGGCGTCAACCTCGCTGACTACCACGATTGAACCACCGGCATCACCTGTCTCTGAAGAATTGGTCCAGTTAATGGTCAGGCTGGTTGAAGCTGGCGGGTCAATGGAAAAACCAGTGGGGTCATTGGCAGGGTAGGTATAGAACGATGCCACGCCGGAGTAGTACTGGACAGCGCTTTGTTCGGCGAAGGCACGGAAAAATACCTGGTCTGCCGAGTTCATCGCCGGTGTGTCACGCAGATGCTCAAATGTGGTGGTGTCTGCCGGTGTGCCACCCTCATAAGCGAGGTTTTCTGTGGGTAATCCACCGGTATGGTTCCAGACGGTACCCTGCTGGTCGGCTGGCGGGGAGCCAACGCTCACCACCCGGCCACCCAGGATGGCGGATAATGAGGTCACCGTGTTAAACGTAGGTGAATCGACCGTGGGT
>JAOUCZ010000257.1 GCA_029859505.1 Lysobacterales bacterium
AGGTCGTAGGTACCGGCAAACTTGTACTGCTCCAATGTGTATTGAAGGTCATTGGCACTGCGGAACTGTCCGGGACCGCTAAGCATGATCTCATCACCGTCTTCCAGTATCTGGATACGAGGTATGTTGTCATCCTGCGCTTCACCGCCGCCTACCGGACCCTGGATATCCTGGACATCCACTTTAGAAGCACGTACTTCAGTGGAAAACCGGTCTGTCCAGTTAGAGAACAATCTGACGGAGTATGATTTCTGATCGGTTCCCTGCAGCTCAAAATTGTCGGAAAGTGTAAAACCAACAAAGCCATAATCGTCTTCATCCCAGGCAATTTCTTCCAGTTTTGTATAACTGGCTTCAACACGATGGTTGTCATTGATATTCCAGTCAAGGCGGACGAACCAGCGCTTGCTGTTCTTTGGAAGCGTACGAACTATGGTGCCCGGATCCCTGCCATAAGTGCTTGTCAGAATACCTGCAACCCTGTTGGCGTCGGCTTCAGTAATGAAATCTTCATTGGCGAATCCACAACCTATGCAACCACGGTTTTGTGCGCCACCTTCATCAACTTTTTCATAAGCGGTATAGAAGAACAATTTATCTTTGATGATCGGTCCACCAACTTCAAAACCCCAGTCCGTATCCTCGAATGGCTCTGTAATAACTGTATTGCCATTGATTGAATCACCTGTCAGATTTTCATCGTTGTACAGGTAAAAGCCTGAACCGAAGAATTCATTTCCACCGGATTTGGTAACGACATTGACCATACAGCCGGTGAACTGGCCATAAGAAACATCGATGGGTGAAAATTCAACCGATGCTGACCGCATGGCATCGTATGGGATAACAAATGAGGCGCGGGCTGAATTACCGGAGGCATTCAGACCAAAACCGTCGGCAGCGCGCACACCATCAACGGTGGTTGAATTGGATTTTACACTGCCACCCAGGCAGGAAACGCCAAAACCATTACCGCCGGCAGCACGTCCAACATTGACGCGTGGGTCGAGTCGGATGATATCGCGGACATTCCGGGAAATCGTTGGCATGGCTGTAATTTGTTCAAAACTGAAGTTGGAGCTTGGTCCAACCGCAAGATCAGCCACCGCAACTGAAGCCGACCCCACTACGATAACTTCCTCAAGAACCCCCTGATTCTCGAGTGTGATATCAAACGCCGATGCTGCAGTAGTCTTTGTAAAGACATCCGTTACCGTCGTTTCACGGTACGAATCAGCGACTACATTAATCGTATACGGACCGCCAACGATCAATTCACGAGCGGCGAAAACACCGTTATCGTTTGACGTGACCACCCGGGAGGTTCCTGACCGGGTATCTGTGATCGTTACCACAGCCCCTATAACCGGTTCACCGTCAGGTGTATTCAATGTACCGCGAACAGAACCAGTGGTCTGCTGGGCTATAACGGTCATTGGTAAGATTAAAACTAGTAGAAATACGAGGAAAGCAAATGAATTTCGAGTTCTTTTATACATTGAGTTGTCCACCTGTAAATCATCAAAGAAATGTTGATTTTTTGGAGCCAGGAAGAGGTGAATTTGTTTACCTGAGTTGGAAACCACTATTGCTACCAACCTGGCAAACGATCACGCCCCTGCGTTCACTGTCTCCTTCACACTGCTCATAATACTGATCACGTAATGATCGGGGCGATTGTAGCAAGGATTTATTACAAAATCTTAACAATTGAAAATTATTTTAAGAGAGTATGTTCAGCGATACTGTAGCTAATCACTGTATGTGTTTGTTGATTGGTCTGTTTTCCACTAAAAACCCTTAAACAGACTTTTTCACAGCAGCACAATAAACAATGCCGCAGTCTTTCATTGCCCGGTCCGCACGGTTAAAATACGCACCTTAGTCGGGGTGTAGCTCAGCCTGGTAGAGCACCACGTTCGGGACGTGGGGGTCGTGAGTTCAAATCTCGCCACCCCGACCAATATTGAATTCGTCAAGCACCGGGTGACGTTTAATTCATCAATTCCGGTTTTCAACCCCGGTTAATCATCCAGACCCAGCGCAGATGCGATCTCATTCAGTACGAAGGGATCGTCAATGGTCGCCGGCGTTTTATATTCCTTGCCATCGGCGATGTTACGCATCGTACCCCTGAGAATTTTGCCCGAACGGGTCTTCGGTAAGCGCGGAACAACATGGATATCCCTGGGTGTGGCGATCGGGCCCACCAGTGAACGTACGGTTCCTATCAGGCTCTTCTTCAAATCGGCTGCATCAATGTCCGCTCCTGCATTGAGCACAACAAATCCCAGTGGCATCTCACCCTTCAGTTTGTCCTCGACACCAATGACAGCACATTCGGCAACATCAGGGTGGGACGCCAGTGCCTCCTCAAGCGCACCGGTTGATAAACGATGGCCTGCCACATTGATCACATCATCAACCCTGCTCATCACCCACAGGTATCCCTCCTCGTCCATCACACCTGCATCTCCGGTCAGGTAGTAACCCTCAAAGCGGGAAAGGTAGGCTTCGTGATATCGTTTACGATTACCCCACAATGTATTCAGACATCCCGGCGGCAACGGTAACTTGACCATGATGTAACCTGACTGGCCTCTTGGTACTTCCTCACCTTCATCATCAAGCACCCTGATGTCATAACCGGGAACGGCAACTGTGGGCGAGCCTGCCTTGACCGGCAGGTGTTCTACACCCATAGGATTGGCTGCCATTGGCCAACCGCTTTCCGTTTGCCACCAGTGATCAATCACCGGCAGCTTGAGTTGGGTTTCCGCCCAGTGCAGTGTGTCGGGGTCACAGCGCTCACCCGCCAGGTAGAGTGCTCTCAGGCTGCTGATATCATGTTGTTTGAGCAGATCACCAGCCGGATCTTCGCGGCGAATGGCACGAAAAGCAGTGGGTGCGGTAAACAGACAATTCACCTTGTGCCGTTCGATAACCCGCCAAAAGGCACTCGCATCGGGCGTCCCCACCGGTTTGCCTTCGAAAAGAATGGTGGTACATCCATGCAGTAATGGTGCGTAAATAATATAAGAGTGCCCGACGACCCAGCCAATGTCTGAAGCGGCCCAGTAAACATCACCGGGATCAACATTGTAAATATTCTTCATGCTCCATTTGAGAGCAACGGCGTGCCCGCCGTTGGGTCTGACCACGCCTTTGGGCTCACCCGTGGTCCCTGATGTGTAGAGGATATAAAGCGGGTCAGTTGCACTTACCTCAACACATGGCACTGCGTGCGCTTCAGCAACTGCGTCTTGCCAGAGTACGGCTGCAGGATGCGGGTCTTCGATTGGTAACTGTGGCCGTGAGACCAGGATTCTTGTCAGGTTTTCAGCATCAGCAAGTTCCAGCGCTTCATCGAGTAAAGGTAGATAGGGAATAATCCTTTTGCCCTCTATTCCACAGCTGGCACTGATGATGAGTTTCGGACTGGCATCCACAACTCGTGTCGCAAGTTCCTTTGCGGCGAAACCTCCAAAGACGACCGAGTGAACCGCGCCAATCCTTGCGCAGGCCAGAACCGAAATAACCGCTTCCGGAATCATGGGCATGTACACGATGACCCGGTCACCCTTTTCAACCCCGTTTCTTTGCAGGACATTTGCAAACACCGCCACCTCGTCACGAAGCTCGGAATAGCTGTAGGTTTTCACCTGCCCGGTAACCGGACTATCGTAAATTAATGCTGCCTGTTTGGCCCTGCCCTGCTCGCAATGCAGGTCAAGGGCGTTGTAACAGGTATTGATTTCACCGCCGGCGAACCACTCGTAATAGGGTGCATCCGAGTCATCGATCACCTTGTCCCAGGGTTTAGTCCAAACCAACTCGGCGGCAGCTTCAGCCCAAAACCCTTCCGGGTCATCCATTGAGTTTCGATACAGTGTCCGGTAGTCCATTATCAGGTCTTCCTGTGTGTTTAAGCGTCCTATTTTATGGCCCGTTATCAAGATGAAAATATGCTACTTTAGTGCGGGGTATCCTAAAAGTATCTCGTATGTGGTTGCAGCTTTAGCGACCCGGATGGATCCATCCGGGACGCAATGGCGAGCATCAGTTCGGCGGTTGCACAGGCATCAATCAGGGCGTTATGTGCCGTGTATCGTGGCAGGTTATAACTGGAACGTAATGCACTCAATTGTAATTCACCCGGCTTCACCGGTTGATCGCGCCGCTTTCTCCTGGTCAGTTCCATATGCAGGGTATCCATGACAGCGAAAGGCGGAGCAACACCAGCCCAGCCAAGACAGGCCTGCCGCAGGAAAGCAACGTCCAGACCGGCGTGATGAAACAACCAGACACGGCCAATGGCTGCTTTGAAGAGTTCTTCCAAGCCGGTTTTGATACCAACGCCTGCAGCTACCTCACTATCCATTAACTCATGGATGGCGGCACTATGTCCCACCGAATGTTCTGCATTGATCATGATATGCCGATTGGAACCAAAGCGAATACGCCCCTTATCGACCTGCGTCCACCCGATGGCGATGATCTGGTTCTGCCTGACATCCAAACCGGTTAATTCCAGGTCGACCGAAATCAGGGGAGTATTGTCAAGCGTATCTAAATAGAGTCCGGAGCATGATTCAATGTAGGGGACCAGGCTGGCTTGCCGACACTGTTCGGCAAGTACCCGGCAGCGTCTGCGCATGCGCCATCGTTGAAACATCAGTGAACCTGGTACCGGTGTTCCAATCCATTCTGCGCCTCCATGACCAACATGAAGGCTGCCTTGAGGTTTCGCCTCATCAAGGGGGAAAGTTCTTCGGGCGGTACGAAGTTGGTTGGTTTTTCGCCCGCAGACATTTGCACCGACTGGTGAGAGATTCGAATACGGTTAATCAGTATCAGGGCATCCCGTAAACTTCTCGCGTCCTTTTTATTCATCACCCCGGCCACAATGGCTCTTTCAATCCGCCGGAAAGTGTTGGCCTCGCGTATACCAGCTTCGAGAGCACGTATTCTGACCAGGTCGATTATCGGCACGATACCACGGTGCTTCAGATTCAGTCCCTCGCTTTGAGTGCCATCGTCCTCCTGTACAAAACGACGGAAAAAGCCCAGTGGAGGTCGATGACTCAATGCATTGCCTGCCATAAAGCGCAAAAAAATCCGGTTGTTCCGGGTAATTTCACAAACGTGTTCCTGGAGACCATCCACCAGTGTGGATTCACCATGTACGCAGCGAATGTCAAAAAATATACTGCTATGCATCACCGACTTCGGGCTTGGCTCGTACATGGTG
>JAOUCZ010000258.1 GCA_029859505.1 Lysobacterales bacterium
TGGGATCATCCGGCGCCACTTCCAGTGACTGTCGGTAGTAGCCCACGGCCTCCGCCAATTTACCGCTTGTTCGCATGATCCTGCCCGCACGACGATAACCAAGCGGTCCGTCAGGTGCGATCTGAATAACACGTTTGGCAGCAGTCAACGCTTCCTGATTCTGGCCTCTGCTCCACCACTCGGCAGCCATGTTTGTATTCACGATCGGTGAAAGCGGGTCCAGCGCAAAGGCTCTTTCGAGGGTCTCGAATGCTTTCCTTTGCTCGTTCAGTCGCTGATAGGCGATATAAAGCCACAACCATGCCCGGGACAGGTTCGGGCTCAGTTCAATGGCGCGCAACAGGGCTGCTTCAGAAGCCAGCAGGTCATGCTGAAACATGCGCAAGAAACCCAGTGATGCGTGGGTTTCAGCCAGGTAAGGATCCAGCTTCAGCGAGCGTTTTATCAGTGGCAATGCAGCTGATATGGATTGTTCCAGTGGTTTATCACCGTAAGCAAGGTCGCTTTGTAACAGAATTGAATCCACCAATCCGTTATAGGCCGGCGAATACAATGGGTCACGCTCTATTGCACTCTCAAAATAGCCTTGTGCCTGCGCAAGTTCAAAGTTTGTACGCTTTTCAAAATGAAATCGCCCAAGCAGATATAGATTGTAGGCGTCAATGCTGGCAGTGCGGGGAATACCGGGCTCGACGGAACTATCTTTAGCCAGTTGTACATGCAGCGCCGAGGCAATAGCGTTGGCTATATCGTCCTGGATGGAAAAAATATCCGTCAGCTTCCGGTCGAAGCTTTCAGACCACATCTGGAAACCGCTGGCAGCGTTGATCAACTTGGCCGTGACACGGACTGCATCCCCGTTACGCCGCACGCTACCCTCGACAAGGGTCGACACACCCAGTTGCTGCGCGATATCTGCAAGACTCACACCCTTCCTCGTCGTCCCAAACTGGAAAGAAGATGTTCGTGCTGCAACATGAATACCCGGTAATCGTGACAGGGCATTTATCAGTTCATCAGAAACACCGTCGGAAAAATACTGTTGTTCCGGATCGTTGGTTGCATTGTCAAATGGCAACACTGCGACGGAAGAGTCGACTTGTACACCGGTCATGCGTGAGGCTTCATCCTTGTGATGAGACGGGTCGACCGGCTCGAGCCTTAGCAGTATCATCACAGTACTCAGCACCACGGCCAACAGCATAACGCCTTCGATCAATACCGGTCGCTGATGACCCTTCTCACCATGAAACCACGCTACAACCAGCACAGCCAGGAGACCCATACCAAGTGTTATCGTTGCAGCCTGAACAATGATGTCGCTCCAGCCAAAGTGGTCGGCAATAAAGCCAAACACCTCGAGAAACAACCAGGCACCAGCAAGATAAGCTAAGACCCACTGGGTAATCTTGCGGTTCCTCATCTGGCGAAATAAAGACGACACCCCATGCCTCCTGTCGTTTGCTAACAGACCGGCATGGCCGAATGCCGGCTGACAAAATTTTGGGCTCACATCGTTGCTGACAGTATATGCTTTAAGCGAGCGGTTGTGCCAGAGAAGCTGTCTAAAGGGTGTGTGGCGTCAGCTAACATGACACCAAATAGGATCATTTACTAAGAGACACTTCTGCTATTTTTAAACTAAGGCAGAGGAGTTTCAGCAAGTACTGGGTGTGCGGCGTGCGTAGGGTGGGTAACTTGTTACCCACGCGGTTAGCCAGCGCCGAGATTGAACGGTTCGTGATAAATAACGCACTCTACGTTACTCAAAGGGTTGGTTTACGTCGTAGCCACTCTTGATTAATAGCCGGTTTCTCTTTGCGATTTGCAGGTCGTTTTCGATCATTTCATTGATCATTTCATCCAGTGTTACGCGGGTTTCCCAGCCCAGTTTTGTTTTGGCTTTGGTGGGGTCGCCCAGTAGTGAATCTACCTCGGTGGGGCGGTAGTATTTTTCGTCTACTGCTACGATGATGTCACCCGGTTTCAGGGTGATGTCTTTTGCTGCAATTTTTGTATCGATGCTTTCTACTTTTCCTACCTCTTTAAGACCCTCGCCTTCAAAACGCAGGGTAATGCCCAGTGCGTTCGCTGATTTGTTGATAAAGTCGCGCACTGTGTATTGTTTGCCGGTGGCGATGACGAAATCTTCGGGTTTGTCCTGCTGTAGCATCAACCACTGCATTTCTACGTAATCTTTGGCATGCCCCCAATCTCGCAGCGAATCCATATTGCCCATGTAGAGGCAGTCTTCCATGCCTTGTGAAATGTTGCACAGGCCGCGCGTGATCTTGCGGGTAACAAAGGTTTCGCCACGACGTGGAGATTCGTGGTTGAACAAAATACCGTTGCAGGCATACATGCCATAGGCTTCGCGGTAGTTTACGGTAATCCAGTAGCCATATAGCTTGGCGACACCGTAGGGTGAGCGCGGGTAAAAAGGTGTTTCTTCGGTTTGCGGGGTCTCGCGTACCTTGCCGAACAACTCGGAAGTCGATGCCTGGTAGATACGAGTTTTTTGATCCAGACTGAGTAGCCGTACTGCTTCGAGTACACGCAGCGTGCCGAGGCCGACCACATCGGCGGTGTATTCCGGCTCTTCAAAAGATACGGCCACGTGGCTTTGCGCACCCAGGTTGTAGATTTCATCCGGTTTTACCTGCTGGATGATACGGGTGATATTTGAGGTATCGGTTAAATCGCCGTAGTGCAGGATGAACTTTCTGTTTTTTACCGAGGGCGATTCGTAGATATGATCGATACGCTCGGTATTAAATGATGAGGCCCGGCGTTTGATACCGTGCACCTCGTAACCCTTCTCCAGTAAAAACTCTGCAAGGTATGAACCATCCTGTCCGGTGACACCTGTGATCAATGCGACTTTTTTGCTCATTGGTTTTAAATCCCTTCTTAACTTACCTTCTCATAGTTTTCGACAAACCACTGGTAGGCGTTGGTCAGCCCTTCTTTAAGTTCATATTGCGGTTGCCACCCCAGGCTTTTTAGCCGGCTGCTATCCATCAGTTTACGCGGGGCGCCATCAGGCTTGCTGGTATCGTAGGTGATACTGCCTTCAAAGCCGGTTACTTCTGCAATTAAAGCCACAAGCTCGGCGATGGAGCAATCCACACCGGAGCCAACGTTGATATGCGATAACCTTGGCGTGGTGACTTTCTGAAATT
Source organism: Lysobacterales bacterium (assembly GCA_029859505.1). GTDB lineage: Bacteria > Pseudomonadota > Gammaproteobacteria > Xanthomonadales > SZUA-36 > SZUA-36. The sequence continues at coordinate 3,183 of JAOUCZ010000258.1, forward strand.
CTTCCAGCGGCAGATCCATGATGTGGATGGTGGCCCGTGCCATGTCATCCACATGTAAAAACTCACGTAACGATGTACCACTGCCCCAGATGCTGATGCTGTCTGCGCCGCTCAGTTTTGACTCGTGAAAGCGCCGTAACAGAGCCGGTATCACGTGGCTGTTTTCGGGGTGGTAGTTATCACCCGGGCCATACAGGTTGGTTGGCATAACACTGCGGTAATCGGTGCCGTATTGCCGGTTATACGATTCGCATAGCTTGATGCCGGCGATTTTGGCGATGGCGTAGGGCTCGTTGGTGGGCTCAAGTTGGCCGCTTAGCAGTTCCGTTTCTTTCATGGGCTGGGTGGCGAACCTTGGGTAGATGCATGAGCTACCCAAAAATAGAAGTTTATTCACACCGTTTTGCCAGGCCTGGTGAATGATGTTGCATTCCATCATCAGGTTGTCGTAGATGAACTCCGCCGGGTAAGTATCGTTGGCGTGGATACCGCCGACTTTGGCAGCGCTTAGATAGACTTCATCAATATTGGCTTCGGCAAAAAACACGCTTACCTGCTGCTGATTACACAGGTCCAGCTTTTCGCGATTGACGGTGATAATGGTGTTGCTGCTGTCCTTTTCAAGCTGACGCCGCAAGGCAGAACCAACCATGCCACCGTGGCCCGCAATGAAAATGCGTTTGGTCATTTTTTGCCTGCCCCCGGGGTGTTTGCCTGGGTCTATTTTAATGGAAATGGGTTGTAGGGTGGGTTTTTTTATCCAGCCGAAATTGAAGCGTACCCTTGCCCCCAGGCTCCCTCGAATCCATCACCATAAGCTGGTCAGTCTTGTATTTTGATTTAGCACGAGAGGCCAACTCCGATGAAGTTAAAGGCTTGCATCGCGATATCGTAGTTACCCTTTTTATAGGCACCGAGACCGGTTTGGTAGTCCACGTGGCTTGTTTGGCTTGCAAAGATCAGGGCCAGGGTCGGCGTACGAACAAACCAACCCACGTGAGACATTAAGCCACACCTGTTTGCAGCAGGCGTTGCTCCTTTCCTTCCAGGACCAGGCAGGTGAGTACACCGGTGTTGAATGCGGCGGTGTCGATACCGATGCGGTTGGGTAGTAGCTCCGGTTGCAGGTTGGTGCTGTGGCCGTGTACCACGATGGTGCCGTGGTTGGTGGTACTGCTGAGGAACTCCTCACGTATCCACAGTTTGTCTTCGATGCTTTGTTTATTCAGTGCAACACCTGGTCGGATGCCTGCGTGGACAAAGAAATAACTGCCGCATTGCCATGAGTCAAGGCAGTTGCGCATAAATGCACGGTGCTCGTCGGGTAGCTTGTCTTCCAGTTGCCTGGCCAGATCAGCGACTGCACCCATGCTCGGAATATAGGCCAGTGGAATGCCATAGCTGTTAAGCGTTTCCCTGCCGCCAAAGGTCAACCAGGCCGCGGCGGCACCGGGGTACTCGATGAAATCCAGCATGGCCTTTTCGTGATTACCCTGCAGGTGAATGGCTTCGAAATCTTCCAACGGGTTTGCAAGCAGTGTTTCGATGACCTGTCGTGATTGCTCACCGCGATCGATGTAATCGCCAAGGTAGACGATGGTTTTTTTGCCGGAGAAAGTTTTTGCGTCAGTTTGGATTTTTTCGTGCAGTAGTTCCAGCAAATCTGCCCGGCCGTGGATATCGCCGACGCTGTAGATGCGCTGGTTTTCGGGCACGTAGGGGGTTACCTGTGGGATGGTTGGTTTCTGAAATTTTTTGAGTAGGCTTGAGATCATTCTCTGATTATGACGGAAACCAATCATAGGGTGGGTAATAAAAAACCCACCCTACGATTGATAATAATTATTGTACCGACCGTAGTGATAATAATAGCCGGGGTCACCATAGTCTAATTTGCCATGAAGCTTCAGCTTGTCACACGATGTGATACATGCATTGCGAGGTGGGAATGTCGGTGGCGTTGGCATACTTGCCCTCGGCCGGTACGGATGATGTGATCTGTATGGTCTTGAAGTCTGTGTTTT
>JAOUCZ010000259.1 GCA_029859505.1 Lysobacterales bacterium
GATCTAAAACAGCTTACGATTGATCAGGTTTCGGGAGAGAAAATAGAGTCGCCGGCAAGCATCACGCAGCCACCGATGTACTTCATTGCACTATGTGCCGCAGATGGTGATTACCTTCCAGATGTTAAAGGGCAGGTGTGGTTGTTTGATGAAGAATAAGAATCCGTTTATCGGCACTACTACAATGAGATCAGATTGCATATCGCGGCAGGCGGCATCATTGCAGGTCTGGAAAAAGAGATTGTTGAGCTAAAGAAACAATCAGAGCAGCGGAGCTCCCCGCAAAAACCCTGGTGGCAGCGTTTGCTGGGAAAATCCTGATACCGGCATGAGCATCGCGACCATCATCGTTAACTACAACGCGGGTGAAATGCTGCGACACTGCGTCAGTGCGCTATTGAATAGTACGGTCAGAAGCCATCTGACCCTGGTTGACAATGCATCGAGTGACAGCAGTGCACAAAACCTGCAGTCACTGTACGGAAAACACACCGAAGTTGAATTCCTGTTTAATCCGGCCAACCTGGGTTTCGCACCGGCCGTTAACTCAGTCGCACGTTGCTCGGACGCTGACATGATATTGATTTTGAACCCCGACTGTATCCTTGAGCCCGAAGCACTTGGCAGGTTGGAAGCCGCTCTTCTAAATGATGAGATGGCAGGGATGGCAGGGTTGGCGGTTTTTGATGATCAAAGGCGGATACAGCGTGCAACAGTGCGGCGCTTCCCGGGTCCGTGGAAGTCTCTCATGTCAGCCAGTGGACTTTGGCGTCTGGGTAAATGGTTTCCTGTCTTTCATGGTGTAGAAGTGGATGTCGCCGGCATGACTTCTGATCCAACGATCTGTGATGCTGTCAGTGGCGCCTGCATGCTGGTCAGGCGAAGTGCGCTGGAAGATGTAGGTTTTCTCGATGAAGCCTATGTCATGCACTGTGAAGACCTCGATTTGATGTATCGTCTGAAACAGCAGGGGTGGCACTGTCTTTACGTGCCACAGGCCGCCTGTGTTCATCAGCAGGGTTTATCAAGCCGTAGCCGTCCGACCTGGGTGCATTTTCAGAAACATCGTGGTATGGCCAGGTTTTTCAAAAAATTTCAGGCCAAAAAGACGTTTTTTCCTATTCGTATATTGGTATATGCAGGCATCTGGCTCAGGTTCATTGTGTTATGGCCGTTAGTACTGATAAAAGCATAAGCACTCCGGGCGTTTTGCTGACTGGAGCGAGCAGCCAGATCGGCATATTTGCTATTCCGAAACTGGTCGGTGCCGGCTTTCGTGTTTTTGCTGTGAGCCGCAAAGGTAAACCACCCGGTTATCCGGATTATAAGCAGGTCCAATGGTTGAATGAGGCCAGTGCGATGGATCTCTGCCAGGATTGTGAATATCTTCTGTCTGCGGGTCCTTTGAATCTTGCGAAAAAATTTCTGGTGGCAGTAGACAGGCTTAAGACCGCAATCGTATTCAGCAGCAGCAGTGTCGAAACCAAGCAAAGATCGAATGACCCTGTGGAGAGACAGCAGGTTTTTGACATGTTGGGCCTCGAGTCGGACTTGCAGTCAAGGGCTGAGAACACGGGAAAGAAATTGTTGATACTCAGGCCTACCCTGATTTATGGGTGTGGACTGGATACAAATATAAGTCGTTTGGCAAGTTGGGTTCGCCGCTTTGGCTTCATTCCAGTCAATGGCAAGGCAACCGGCTTACGGCAACCTGTGCACGCCGATGACCTGGCGCAAGTGGCAGTTGCAGCGCTGCATTTCAAAGGTGTTTTGCCTCACACTCTGTCGTTGGGCGGGGGTGAAACTTTAAGTTACTCGGATATGGCCATGAGAATTTTTGCTGCAATGGAAAAACCGGTCAGGTTGGTACGCCTGCCGGAGTGGTTATTTATTTCGTTGTTACGTTTTGCCTGCCGTTTGAGATTAATTAGTGGGGTTAATCCCGAAATGGTAAAGAGACAGAACGCGAATCTTGTCATGGACGACAAGGCGGCAAGGGATTTGCTTGATTATGATCCGCGTCCATTTGTACCGACCGTTGCAGACTTTTCACTTCCCGCATTGCAGAACGAGTAAAGCCGGACAGTCCGTGGCCCTGTGAAGGCCTTGTGCCGGTATACCTGCCTGATGGAAGCAGCTCTTACAAATGGTTATTACAAGTTGAAATCATGAACCTGAATCAATTAATGTGTCTTAATTACACAAATCTGAGTTAACATCTGCTGCCATGAATTCTGAATTGAGAAGAGACATCACTTGAACAAGCCTGACACCCTTTTTATTTTCCATGTCGACATCGTGCATGGCTGCCAGCTGCAATGCGTTGGTTGCCCGAATTCCACCATTATGGACAAGGTCAAACGCATGGATGTCAGTGATTTTTCAACCATCCTTGGAAATGTGGATGTTGAGCAAATCCATACCTTGCGTCTGTACAATTTTGGTGAACCCCTGCTGCACAGAAACCTGGATAAAATCGTTGCTGAAATACCCAAGCAGAAATGGAAGGCTTCCATCGTGGAAATTTCCACCAACGGGCAGAAAGTGTATTGGGATAATTTTGAAGAAATGCTCAAGCTTCAAATCGTCAACAAAATCGCAGTGAGTTGTGATGGTGATGGATCGGCTGAGAAATACGAAGCACTGCGACCGCCCGCCAAAATGGACAAGCTGATGTATTTCCTCAACAAGACCAGGGAACTGCGGGATAAATGGTCACCGGCCACGCAGTTGGTTACAAGAACGGTAATTGAGACTGAGCAGGATAAGGAAAACTGGCGGCAGTTACTCCAACCGTTGGGCTGGGAACCCGAGTTCAGGCAGTGGATGATACTACCCGAAGCCGTGGCCAACCCATCGCAGCGAACCCCTGAAAAAGTCAGTGGCGCCTGCGTATTTTTGGCTGAACCCGGCGAGTTTACCGGTAAGACATGGCATGGTGACATCAACCTTCTTTACGTAGACTACGATGGCACGTTTGTACCTTGTTGCTATCATCCACGTGCCGGTGTTTTTGGCAATCTTCTGAATCAAAAGTACAGCGAGATACTGGCGGGTGAGAAGCGCGCTGCGTTCCTGGCAAAGATGGCAAGCGATCGTAAAAGCATGAAAGTATGCAGCCAGTGTGAACTTGGCCCGATAGGCAACGAGGGACCAACCTTCCTCGCATCCCTGGACGCACTGGGCTGAACCCGGAGTAGGAAATAGGTCGCGCCTGGTCTGACCCAGGCGTTGCCTGGGCACTTTTTAATGTTAAATCTTTTTGTACTTAACCCGCTTCGGGTTAAGTGCTTCATCACCAATGCGGCGTTTCAGGTCCTGTTCGTATTCTGAATAGTTACCCTCGAACCATGTGACCTTGCTTTCACCTTCAAACGCCAGCATATGGGTTGCAATTCGATCCAGGAACCAGCGGTCATGCGAGATAACAACCGCACAACCCGGGAATTCGAGTAGCGCTTCTTCCAGTGCCCGCAGGGTTTCAACATCCAGGTCGTTGGTAGGCTCATCCAGTAATAAAACGTTCCCGCCGGAGCGGATCAGCTTTGCGAGATGAACACGGTTTCTTTCGCCACCAGACAGGTTCTTGACATGCTTTTGCTGATCGGACCCACGAAAATTGAATCGACTGACATAAGCACGTGACGGCATTGTGAACTGACCGACGTTAATGGTTTCAGCGCCGTCGGAAATTTCCTCCCAAACGGTCTTGTTGCCATCCAGGCTATCGCGGCTTTGGTCGACATAGGCAAGCTGAACTGTCGAACCCATGCTGATCTGCCCACTATCGGGTTTCTCTACACCAGTCAGCATTTTGAACAATGTCGACTTGCCTGCACCGTTGCCACCTATCACGCCTACGATGCCACCCTTGGGTAATTTAAAGCTCAGGTCTGAGATAAGCAGTTTATCCCCAAAGCCTTTGCAAACATTTTCGATTTCAATGACCTGGTCACCCAGTCGCGGGCCCGGTGGAATATAAATTTCACGGGTTTCATTCTGCTTCTGATATTCACGGCTACTGAGTTCTTCAAATCGTTGCAACCTGGCCTTACTCTTTGCACGGCGGCCTTTAGGATTTGAGCGTACCCACTCCAATTCGTCACGAATAGCCCGTTGGTGAGCCTTTTCGCTGCGTTCCTCATGTTGCAGACGCTGGTCTTTTTGATCCAGCCAGGATGAATAATTACCTTTCCACGGAATGCCATAGCCACGATCCAGTTCGAGAATCCACTCGGCGGCGTTGTCTAGAAAATAGCGATCATGGGTTACGGCAACAACCGTACCGGGAAATTCAGTCAGAAACCGTTCCAGCCAGCCTACGGATTCTGCATCGAGGTGGTTGGTCGGTTCATCCAATAACAGCATGTCCGGATTGGCCAGCAATAAGCGGCAAAGGGCAACCCGTCGCCTTTCGCCGCCGGACAGGTGTGCAACTTTGTCATCCCAGGGTGGGAGACGCAGCGCATCCGCCGCAACCTCCAGCGTTCTTTCGAGCTCCCAGCCATTACCCGCTTCAATCGCTTCCTGCAGATCTGCCTGCTCCATAAGCAGGGCATTCATCTGGTCATCATCCATGGGCTCGCCAAATTTGAGGCTGATTTCGTCAAATTTCAACAGCAGATCCCTGATTTCGGCCACGCCCTGCTCCACAGTTTCGCGGACGGTCATTTCATCATCCAGTTCCGGTTCCTGGGGTAAAAAGCCGATACGAATGCCAGGCTGGGGCCGGGCCTCACCCTCATACTCCTTATCCACTCCTGCCATGATACGCAGCACGGTTGATTTGCCTGCACCGTTCAGTCCGAGAACACCAATTTTGGCTCCCGGAAAGAAAGACAGGGAAATGTCTTTAATGATAGTGCGGTTTGGCGGAACGACCTTGCTCACGCCGATCATGGTGTAGATAAACTGGGCCATAGCTCTTTCCAATACAGATTGACACGGAATTATCCTTCAACCAAGGCTCAGGAACCAGTGCCAACCCCACAACATTTACGTGGAGAGGGCTATGCGATAAACCGGATACAGTTGGGTCACTGGCTCATAAATAAATGTTAGAATTACAGGTTACTTCAACACTTCATTCAACACAGGATAGGGCATGTTTGACAACAGTTTTGGCATAAGAGAATTTGATGGTGAACTCGCGGCAGCGATTGCCAGTGAAGAGC
>JAOUCZ010000054.1 GCA_029859505.1 Lysobacterales bacterium
TTACCGTATTGCAGATAAACACCTCATCAGCCTCCTGCAGCATATCAAGTGTGATGCGGCGTTGCTCACAGCGTGCACCAAAACCCGCCAGTATATGGCTGCGAACGACACCACGGACACCACAGAGATCAAGCCTCGGTGTTAATAGACGGTCCTCTACTACAAGAAATACATTCGCTGCAATGGCGCTGACAACATGCTCTTCCCTGTCCAGCAGGATACCTTCGTCTACAGCGGCTTCACTTATTTCAGCGCTTGCCAGTACCTGTTCAAGCCGGTTTAAATGCTTTATTCCGCCAAGCGCTGGCTGTATTCCAAGGCGAAGTTCACATATCCGCGTCCTGACACCCTTCCTGGCCAACTCAGCCACACCACCAGGGTAGCGGTGAGCGCTGATAACCCTGACGGGGTTTTCGCCTGCTGGAGGCATATAGCCCCGTCCCTGCCCTCCACGGGCAATGACAATTTTGACCACTGCATCGGTCATACCCGCACTGACGGTCTGTACCTCACGCAGAAGGATTGATTGTGGCGGCATTGTCATACCCAGACGCTCACAACCAATACCCAGACGATCCATATGGCCCTGCCACCTGCGTGGCCGGCCATTACTTACCAGCAGTGTTTCAAAAAGACCATCACCATAATTGAGACCACGATTTGAGGCCTCTACCAGCGTGGAGATTTCGCCATTGACCAAACACTCTTTCATATCGTGTCCTCGATCACATTTTTTACCGGACCCAGAGCCCGCAACAACCCACGGGCCTTATCTTCAGTTTCAGTCACTTCACAATCCGGAACCGAGTCTGACACTATTCCGGCCCCGGTGCGAAAAGAAACCTGTTTGTTATGTAACAACATGGAGCGTATCAGGATATTCAGATCCATACTGCCGTCAAGCCCCATGTAACCAAAAGAACCGGTATAAAAACCACGGGGCTTGTCTTCCAGTTCGGCAATAATTTCCATGCAACGCACCTTGGGGCAGCCGGTAATCGTGCCGCCGGGAAAAACAGCACGGATGACATCAACGGGTGTCATACCCTCCCTCAGACGCCCACGTACATTGGATACGATATGATGAACATGTTCGTAACTCTCCAGAACCATCAGTTCATCCACGACCACGGTTCCAGGCTGACAAACCCTGCCCAGATCGTTGCGCTCAAGGTCAATCAGCATAATGTGCTCAGCACGTTCCTTGGGGTGCGCTAACAACTCGCGGCTTAACGCCTGGTCAGCATCATGGTTGGAGCCACGCGGGCGGGTACCGGCAATCGGCCGTGACTGAACCTCTCCTTCCCTTAGTTTGACAAGTCTCTCAGGAGAAGAACTCATCAATACAAAATCATTCCAGCTAACCATACCCGCGAATGGCGCCGGGTTATTTTTTCGAAGCGACCGGTAAAGCGCTCCGCTATCCGGCCGCTCGCCGAACTCCCCGCTCCATCCACGTGACAGGTTGACCTGAAAGACATCACCATCGAGGATATATTCATGAATTTGCTTAATGGCTTTTTTAAATGAATCGGGCTGATCCACCTTCAGGCCGGTGAGCTGCGCACACCTTTGCTCGGCCATTGGCTGTAAACGGTCAAGCTCCTGGCGCATTTCGCTCAACAAGGCCTCATTTTCAGCGACCAGCTGTAATACACCCGGTTGATCCGCCCTGCTGTAAATTGCAGCGGGACAGCGACTGGCAAACGCCACCGGAAATCCGTCCTGAGGGGCGGGGAAATTTACAACAGGTTCAATTTCAGCAGCCAGTTCGTAACCAAGATAAAGGAACCAGCCGCCATTAAAAGGAAATTTTACTGACCCGGATGTGTGCGTCTTTTCCTTTTGATACCACTCATTAAGCCGATTCAAAAACCCATCGCTGTCACCCGGACCACTGATATGCCCATCACCCTGAACACAGAGTTGCTCACCATTGGTTCTAAGAAGCAGGCTGTATTCACTCAGTGGGCCATTTGCTGCGCTGTCGAGCAGAAAGGGATAGGTTTCCGGTAGAGCGGCTGCGATACCCGGCAGATCGTAACTACATTCGTACGAGCAGCAGTTCAAGAGATTGGTCAGTCGGCAAATTTACGAAACACGAGACTACCGTTTGTACCACCAAAGCCAAATGAATTTGAAATTGCAATATTCACATCTGTTTCACGTGCTGTATTGGGCACATAATCGAGATCGCAATCCTCGCTCGGCTTCTCAAGATTGATCGTTGGGGGAATGATGCCATCGCGGATGCTGAGCACACTGAAGATGGCTTCAATACCACCTGCCGCTCCCAATAAATGTCCGGTCATTGACTTGGTTGAGCTGATGGCAAGCTCATATGCACGGTCACCAAAGATGGTTTTTGTCGCCACGGTTTCTGCCAGGTCACCCAATGGGGTTGAGGTGCCGTGTGCGTTGATATAGTCCACTTCCTGTGTATTGACACCGGCATCATCCATCGCAATACGCATGCAGCGGGCCGCGCCTTCACCATCGTCTGGCGGGGCCGTCATGTGATACGCGTCAGCACTCATACCAAAGCCAATGACTTCGGCATAGATCCTGGCGCCACGCTTCTTCGCGTGCTCCAGTTCCTCCAGCACGACCACACCGGCGCCATTGGAAAGCACGAAACCATCGCGGTTCTCATCCCATGGGCGACTGGCTTTCTCCGGTTCGTCATTACGAGTGGACATGGCACGTGCCGAAATGAATCCGCTCATCGAGGTGGGTGTTGTTGCAAACTCTGCTCCACCGGCGAGCATCACATCAGCTTCACCATATTGAATCATTCGTGTCGCTGAGCCCATATTATGGGTCGCTGTGCTACACGCGGTCACAATCGCCAGGTTAGGTCCTTTGAGGTTGTATTTGAGGGAAACGTAACCGCCAATCATGTTGATGATTGAGCCTGGTATAAAAAACGGGCTTACCTTACGGGGGCCGCCTTTCATATAGGCTTCGGTGGTGTCTTCAATGGTCTTGAGACCACCAATACCGGAGCCGACCGCGCAGCCTACGCGTTCCGGATCAAACCCGGTGCTTTCATCCAGCAAACCGGAATCCCTTAACGCATCAATCGATGCCGCGAAACCATAATGTACGAAAGCATCCATACGCTTGATTTCTCGTGAGTCCAGATAATTGCTCGCATCAAAATCAACCACTTCACCGGCGATACGGGTCTTCATGTGACCCGCGTCAAATGAAGCAACCGTATTGATACCGCTGCGGCCATTGCATATGGCATTCCAGGCGGAATCAATGGTGCTGCCTACGGGCGATACAATGCCCATACCGGTCACTACAACACGACGCTGTGACATTTGGAATACCTCGATATTTAATTGAGTAAAACGAATATCGGCCGGCATATTGCCGGCCGATAACGATTAAGTCATGGTTCTGTTTTCAGCTTTTGACGGAATTGACGTAATCAATTGCCTGCTGAACACTGGTGATTTTTTCCGCTTCTTCATCGGGAATCTCACACTCAAACTCTTCTTCAAGTGCCATAACCAGTTCAACGGTATCCAGAGAATCCGCGCCGAGGTCGTCTACAAAAGATGCATTGGCGGTAACTTCCTCTTCTTTAACACCAAGCTGCTCTACAACAATCTTTTTAACGCGTTCTTCAATGCTGCTCATTATTTTATGTTTCCTAAAATGTTTGACTCGAGAGACGCAATTTTAAAGAATCTGCGTCAGTTCCGCCAGTTTAATCCTATTCGCCACCGTATGGTTCACAGATGACGAACTACGAAAAAAAACTTTGCTTTGTAACTCACTAAATTTACAAATAAAACCTCATGTGACGTACATACCACCATTAACATGAATAGTCTGGCCAGTTATATAAGCAGCCGACGATGACGCCAGAAAACCAACTGTTGCTGCTATCTCAGCGGCCTCACCCAGACGGTTTAACGGGATGTCTTTCAACATCGCCTCACGCTGCATCTCGTTCAATTCGCGTGTCATGTCAGTATCAATAAACCCCGGAGCAACCACGTTAACGGTAATACTCCTTGAGCCAACCTCACGTGCCAGCGAGCGACTGAAACCCATCATACCAGCCTTTGCTGCGGCGTAATTTGCCTGTCCGGCATTGCCCATGGACCCGACAACCGAAGCAATACTGATAATTCGTCCCTGCCGTGCTTTCATCATGCCGCGCAAACAGGCCTTAGAAAGACGATAAACAGAACGCAGGTTGGTATCAAGCACTGTTTGCCAATCTTCCTCGGACATTCTCATTAACAGTTGGTCACGGGTAACACCGGCATTATTAACCAGGATTGTCGGTGCAGATGCCTGTTCGGCAATTTCGGCCAGCGCCGAACCGATATCTTCAGGGCTGTTTACATTCAACACCAGGCCACTAAGACCATCAACATTTCGACCATCAATCGCCGTGGCGCCTGACTCACTGGTTGCTGTACCAAAGACCCGTGCACCTTCATTTGCAAGCTTGTCCGCAATGGCCGCCCCTATGCCCCTGCTGGCACCCGTTACCAGGGCAACCTGACCCTTCAAACCATTACTCATCTCTATTCTCCACATGTAACGCTTGGTTAAGGCTAAGCTGCCCGGTTAATTCATGAACAATTGATTGAGGTGCTATACGACGATTGAAATCAGCCAGCACACCGACGGGACCACACTCGATAAACCGGTTAACGCCGGCATCCACCAGGAATAGAATTGTCTCAGTCCAGCGGATTGGTTGCCACAATTGCCTTGCCAGCGCCTCCCTGATCTGCTCCGCGTCGTGATAGGCGCGCACATCTGCATTTTGGATGACGGGTATTGAACTGTCAGAAAAATGAACAGACCATAATGCTTCCTGGATTTTGACCGCAGCAGTTTGCATCAAAAGGCAGTGCGAAGGAATATCAACCGACAGCAATGTAATATCCAGGGCACCTGCTTGTTCTGCCAACTGACAAGCCTCCCCAACGGCGGCTTTGTTACCTGAAATAACCACCAGGCCCGGGGCGTTATAGTTAGCGCAACTAACCACCTCTCCATTTTCGACCTTGCTGCACAAGTCCCGCATCACTTTGTCTTCGAGACCCTCTACACAAGCCATTGCCCCACCACCGACAGGCGTCGCTTCCTGCATGAATTGACCACGTTTGGCGACAATCGATACGGCGTCCGTAAACTGTATGACCCCGGATGCCACCAATGCAGTATATTCGCCGACGCCATGGCCAGCGAAAAAGTCGGGCATTGCACCACCCTGATTCTGCCAGACCCGCCAGGCTGCAACACCGGAAACCAGCATTGCCGGTTTCTTGATTTCTGCCTTGTTGAGTTCGGATTCCGGCCCATGGGCTGTCACTGACCACAAATCGTAATTCAGCACTTCTGACGCTTCATCGAAAATACTGGCTACGATACTGAAATCATCAGCCATGGTGGACATCATCCCCACCGAGTGGGAACTTTCTCCGGGAAATATAAAGGCGGTCTTTGTCATTAATTATCCTGTCTAACAACCGGGCTACGATCGCTTTTAGGGTTGATACTACACTAATATTTAATCAGTGCGGAAGCCCAGGTAAATCCGCCACCGAATGCTTCCAGTAATAAGATTTCTCCACGTTTGATCTTACCGGCACGTACGGCCTCATCGAGTGCCAACGGCACTGATGCTGTGGAGGTATTTCCATGCCTGTCAACGGTTATCACAACCTGGTCCATTGTCATCCCCAGCTTCTTTGCAGTTGCACTGATAATGCGCAGATTAGCCTGGTGGGGGATCAGCCAGTCAAGCTCGGACTTCTTCATATTATTGTGCTCTAGGGTCTCATCCACAATCCTGCCCAGTGTTCTTACCGCAACCTTGAACACTTCATTACCCTTCATCATTATCCGCACGCCGCCGCCTTCCTCAGGCTTAAACCCTGTACTTACGCCAACATCAGTACATAACAGATCAGTGTGTCTACCAGCAGCGTGAATGTGCGTTGAAAGAATTCCTGCTTCATCCGATGCTTCAAGCACCACTGCCCCTGCGCCATCGCCAAACAGAACCGCAGTGCCACGGTCATTCCAGTCCGTCATTGCGCTCAGTTTTTCAACACCTATCACCAGTGCCTTTTTGACTTCACCACAACGTATGTATTTGTCTGCGATTGACATTGCATATAAAAAACCTGAACAAGCGGCATTAACATCCATAGCACCGCAATCCGGCAAACCCAGTCGCGCCTGTAGCAGGCAAGCTGTGCTCGGGAACACCAAATCCGGAGTTGTCGTTCCGACAATTAACAGTCCTATGTCTTCCGGGATGACACCTGCTGCCTGCATGGCCCGCTGTGCGGCAACCTCCGCCATATCACCGCTGGTTTCATCGTCCCGTGCAATGCGACGTTCACTAATTCCGGTGCGCTCGCGTATCCACTCATCCGAAGTATCCAGCGTTTTTTCAAGGTCGGCATTGGTGACTATTTGTTCCGGCAGATAACTGCCGGTACCTATTATTCTCGAAAACTTCACAGGCCTACCTCAATTGAAAAATCGTTAATCATCGATTCAATCAATTGCGGAACCTGACGCTCAGCTTCCACAACTGCTTCCCTGATTGCGTGACCCAGCGCCTCGCGATCCGCATTTCCGTGGCTTTTTACCACCACTCCCCGAAGTCCAAGCAACGGCGCACCATTATGCTTGGAAGGCTCAAAACGTTCCAGCGTGTCCTGCAAAGATTTTCGAAGAAAAAAGGCGCCCGCTTTCGCGAACCAACCACGATTCATTGCCATATTGATGTGTCGGAAAATCATTGTAGCCAGCCCTTCACCGGACTTGATAATCAGATTTCCAGAGAAGCCATCACACACTGCCACATCGGCCTTACCTGCAAAAATATCATGCCCCTCGATAAAGCCTGTGTAATTGATAGGCAGTTCCTTGAGCATGGCATGGGCCTCTTTAACCACGGCATCGCCCTTGCTGTCTTCATGTCCGACATTAAGCAAGGCCACCTTAGGAGCCCCGGACAAACCGTCCAAAGGGCAGGCTACCGAGCCCATGATGGCGAACTGCACCAGTTGATAGGCACTTACGTGCAGATTGGCACCGAGGTCCAGTAAGTTGGTATGCCCTGAGGCCGAGGGCACCCGAGACATCAGCGCCGGTCGCTCAATACCTGGAAGCATACCCAGCAACTTCACACCCAGAGCCAGTATTGCAGCAGTACTGCCGGCGCTGACACAGGCATGCGCCCTGCCGTTGGCTACTTGTTCCAGAGCAAGCCAAAGACTGCTGCCCTTGCCGCGTCGTAAAGCCGCGACCGGTCGCGCATCAGGGGTCAATGCATGGTTTGCTTCAATAGTTGCCAGACGGTCGATACAGTGCTTCGGGGCCTGTTCAGATGTGATTTTATTTAGTACCGGCAGGATGTCTTCGCTGATACCGCATAGCAGGATTTCAAGATTCGAGTGAATCGACAAAACGTCCAATGCAGCGGGTATTGTGACTTGCGGACCAAAATCACCACCGTGCGCATCCAACGCCAGCACAATTCTATCGGTAACCATCTCTTTTGAAGTAGTCATATAGCTTCAACGCAGAACCAAATCCGCCGGCAATATAGCCGGCGGTCGGTGTAACCCATTAATCCCCATAAAAAGGACTTTTATTCTTCTTCGTCGTCGATTTCAATCACTTTTGAGTCGATGACTTTACGGCCCTTGTAATATCCCTCAGGGCTTACATTGTGACGTAAATGTGTCTCGCCTGTTGTCGGGTCGACAGATAAGGTCGGTGCCTTAAGCGAGTCATGTGAACGTCGCATACCGCGCGTTGATGGTGTTCTTCGGCTCTTTTGTACAGCCATGATGTTCTACTCCTGGTTCAAAAAAATAACATTAATCCGACTTGTCCTGCTTTAGCATGTCCTGCAAAGCTGAAAAAGGATTTTTCCTGCTTCCTTCCGAAAGCGACTCTTCCTTGCCTGTTTGCCCGCCGGTCGAATAATCGACCTCCTTCAACCCCGGCTTTCGCGGGATCTGTGGTAAAGCAAGTAACAATTCATCTTCTACCAGGCTGACAAAAGCCAACCTTCCATTTTCTGTCTGTACCGGTTCATAGTCTTCCGGTAACTCAAATTGCTCGCCATCTTCTTCAATTACGGCCAGTTCGCTACGACGGCTGACCTGTTCATCGTAAACCTCGAGGCTGGCCTGGCAAATCAGTGGCAGCGCGGCTTCAACCTGTAAGTCAATAACGATGCGTTTCTCCAGGTCCATTCTGAATGCCGCCGAAAACGATGCCTCACCCTGTGCGTTGACCAAGAGTTCGGCAAGTCGCTTCATTCGTGCTAACGGAATGGTCCCGCTGAATATACGTTTACCCTCAGCGGCACGATTTGGCGAAATCCAGTCTGGATATTCCCGCGACATAGCTTCACAATCCTTAACTAAACCAATACCGCCCATTGTGCGCACCTTGCCCGCGCAATGGAAACCGGAAACCCAGAAATACAATAACCCAGTAAACAATTGATAACGAATCAACTTAACCGGTAATCTTACTACATAAATGAGCAACGAGTCACTATCTTCAAGGCTAATTCTTGCGTCTTCCAGCAAATACCGCAAAATGCTGCTATTCCGCCTGGGTCTACCCTTTGAGTGCCTGGCACCTGAGATTGACGAAACCCCGGAGGAAAGCGAGTCACCTTTCGACCTGGTCTGCCGACTAGCAGACGAAAAAGCCAAAACCGTTAGTTACAGCAACCCGGATTCGATCGTCATAGGCTCTGATCAAATTGCTGTCTTTGAGGACCGGATCATTGGTAAGCCCGGCGACCACCACGCGGCACTGGAACAATTGCTATCTTTCAGCGGCAAGACGGTTGAATTTCTAACCGCGCTGACCGTGCGATGCCTCACCAGCGACTTCATTGAACAGCATGTTGACACCACACGGGTCTGCTTCAGAAACATTGAAGCTGAGGAAATTGAGCGCTATCTCAGAATTGAAAAGCCCTATGACTGTGCGGGGGCATTCAAGGCTGAGTCATTGGGTATTACGTTGTTTGAAAAGATTACCAGCGACGATCCAACGGCATTGATCGGTCTGCCCTTGATCCGGACGGCAGCCATGTTGCGCAGGGCTGGTCTGCAATTGCCATAAAGCGTGCAGTAGGCGGGTGAAAGTGGGAAAATGATGCTTGCAAGCTCAATATATGCCCTTATCTTTTTAACTTAGAATCACTGTCCAGAACACCGGAATCCTGATGAAAGAAACTGCAAGCAACGACACCACTTTCAAGCACTGGAAGCTATCAACCGATATCGACAACGTTGTATGGCTTAGCATTGACCGCGAAGGCGAAAGCACTAACAGCCTGTCTTTGGAAGTACTTAGTGAGCTTTCAACGATTATTGATGGACTGGAGACAAAAGCACCCGCAGGTCTTGTCCTGCAATCGGGCAAGCCAGGGTCTTTCATCGTCGGTGCCGATGTACGGGAGTTTGACGACTATGAGGATGCCGACCTGGCCAGTGACGGTATCAGCCAGGTACATCGTTTATTCAACCGTATCGAAGCCCTGCCCTTCCCAAAAATTGTCGCCATTGACGGTATTTGCCTTGGTGGCGGTCTGGAACTGGCGCTGGCATTTGACTACCGTATTGCGACCAATGTTGAACACACGCGACTTGGTTTTCCAGAAATAAAACTTGGTATTTACCCCGGGTTTGGCGGCAGTGCACGCAGCGTCCAGCAGGCAGGGGCATACAATGCCATGCAACTCATGCTCAGCACGCGCAACCTGAGACCGGGTGCCGCCAGGGCCATGGGGCTTGTGGATGAACTGGTTGGACCACACGGTTCATTGCGATGGGCGGCCCGGCGTGCGGTCAAGAAAAGACGTAAGAGCCGAAAACCCGGTCAATTGAAGCGCCTGCAGAATTTTGCCCCGGTGCGAAGCCAGATGGCGCGAATGATGCGAAAGCAAGTTGCTGCAAGAGCGAACCCCGAGCATTATCCTGCACCGTTTGAATTGATCGAAGCCTGGGAGCGTTACGGTGATGATCCGCAACGAATGATGGCTGAAGAATGTGACAGGGTCGGCAAATTGATTACCGGTCCGACTTCAAAGAGCCTGCGACGAGTCTTCTTCCTGATGGAACGCCTCAAGGGCATCGGTAAACAGACCGATACCAGTTTTCGCCGCGTTCACGTCATTGGTGCAGGCGTAATGGGCGGGGACATTGCAGCATGGTGTGTCGTGCAGGGAATGGAAGTGACCCTGCAGGACCGTGAGCTCAAATACATTGAACCCGCCATAAAGCGGGCAAAATCCCTGTTCAGGAAAAAGCTCAGAGATCCAAATAAAGTCAATGGCGCCCTTAGCCGTTTGCAACCCGATGTTGATGGTAAAGGTGTCAGCAAAGCCGATGTCATCATAGAAGCGATCTTTGAAGATGTGGATGCCAAGCGCAAACTTTTTGCCGACGTCGAGCCACGAATGAAGGCTGATGCCGTTCTCGCTACTAACACATCCGCCATACCACTGAGTGAGATTTCCTCTGTGCTTGAGAAGCCCGAACGCCTGATTGGCATTCACTTCTTCAACCCGGTGGCAAAGATGCCATTGGTTGAGATCGTTTATGACGAGAAGTCAGATGCAGGACAAGTTGCCAGGGGTGCGGCCTTTTGCGGTGCTATTAATCGTTTCCCGCTGCCGGTGAAAAGTTCACCGGGTTTTCTGGTCAACCGGGTTCTGGCCGGCTATATGGCAAAAGCCATGAGCATGCACCTGGAGCGCAATATCCCGATTGAAGTTCTGGACAAGGCAGCCACTTCTTTCGGTATGCCAATGGGTCCGGTGGAACTCGCAGACACTGTCGGTCTTGATGTGTGTATGAAAGTTGTCACCTTGCTGGGTGGTGAGTCAAGCAAACGGGAAGCCGCTCTGCTACAGGAAAAGGTCCACGAAGGCGAGCTGGGCAAGAAATCCGGGAAAGGTTTTTATGTTTGGGAGAAAGGTAAACCCAAAAGGGCAGATAACAATAGCGGCCAGTACGCTCTGGAGGAAATTACCGAGTCACTGATGCAGCCCTATTTTGAGGCCTGTAAAGCCGCACTGGCAGAGGGCATCGTTGAAGATGCCGATGTATTGGACGCCGGTATGATTTTTGGAACCGGGTTTGCGCCCTTCCGTGGCGGACCGTTGTATTACCTTAAACAGAAAGGAGCGGAATAATGACCGAATCACTACGCAGGGTAGCCATTGTAGGCGGTAGCCGTATTCCGTTCTGCCGCTCCAATTCGTTGTATGCAGACAAAAGTAACCTTGATATGTTGTCAGCCGTGATCGACGGTATCGTTGCACGTTTTAACTTGAATGGTGAACAACTTGATGAGGTAATGGCGGGTGCCGTCATGACACACTCCAGAGACTTCAACCTGGCACGTGAAGCGGTATTGTCCAGCAGGCTTTCACCACTGACGACAGGTATAACATTGCAACAGGCCTGTGGCACCAGCCTGCAGACCGCTCTGATCCTCGGTGCGAAAATTGCAACCGGACAAATTGAAAACGGTATAGCAGCAGGCACTGATACAACCTCAGACGCCCCTATTGTCTTCGGAAACAAGTTTGCCCACCGTATGATCAAGCTGAGCCAGGCCAGGACAATGAAGCAGCGACTCGCAGCACTCAAGGGTTTTAGCCCGGGCGAACTCAAACCGGTTTCACCAACCAATGGTGAAATGCGTACCCACTTGTCCATGGGCCAGCATTGCGAGCGCATGGCACAGGAGTGGCAGATAGCACGCGAAGATCAGGACCAACTGGCATTCGACAGTCATCAAAAAGCCGCTGCCGCTTATGACGCCGGTTTTTTTGATGACCTGGTCACACCATGGAATGGTGTCAGCAGGGATAACAATCTGCGACCCGATACCAGCCTTGAAAAGCTCTCTACCCTGCGCACGGTATTTGACAAGGGACCGCAAGCCACACTAAGCGCAGGTAACAGTACTTCGCTAACCGATGGTGCAGCGGCAGTACTGCTGTGTTCCGAAGAGTGGGCCGAAGAGCACAAGCTCCCGGTACAGGCATACCTGACCACCGGACGATCCGCATCAGTTGATTTTGTCAATGATGAAGGTCTGTTGATGGCACCAACTGTTGCGGTTGCCGAAATGCTTCAGCGTACAGGACTTAAATTACAGGATTTTGATTTCTACGAAATCCACGAAGCCTTTGCTGCGCAGGTACTCTGTACTCTGAAAGCCTGGGAATCCGAGGAATATTGCCGTGAAAGACTCGGGCTGAAAAAACCCCTTGGCAGTATCGACAGGGAGAAGATGAACATACACGGCAGCAGTCTTGCAGTTGGCCATCCTTTCGCAGCAACCGGAGCCAGAATCGTTTCAACCCTGGCACAGATCCTTGAAGACAAAGGATCAGGCCGCGGCCTGATTTCCGTGTGTACGGCTGGCGGGATGGGAGTTTGTGCAATAGTGGAGCGGCCCTGAAGCCGTTTTTCCGATGATCAATTGCGGCGCCTTACCCGCGCGCCGCAGACCCTTTTTGCCAGTGGCAAAACAAACCCGCCAAATGACTACTTGTGCGGTTCACCAATAAAAATACCCGCTGCCTCAGCGGTATTTAGCATTAATTTCGCCCTGGTCATGGGGCCCACACCACCGGGCACCGGTGTTATCCAAGAGGCCTTGCGCGCAGCGACTTCGAAATCCACATCACCAACCAGTTTGCCGTTTTTTTGGCGGTTGATACCGACATCGACAACCACGGTTCCTTCAGAAATCCAGTTGGCGTCAACTATTCCTCTACTGCCAACCGCCACGATCAGGACTTCAGCCTGCCTGACAAAGTGCTCCAGGTTTTTTGTGAAACGATGACAGGTCGTTACTGTCGCTCCCTCGATCAGCATTTCAAGACCCATCGGCCGGCCGACAATATTGGATGCGCCCACGATGACACAGTGATGACCCTTGGCGTCGATACCATAATAATGCAGAAGCGCCATGATCCCACGCGGTGTACAAGGCCGAAGTCCGCGTTGACGCAGGGCAAGCCTGCCAACATTGAAGGCATGGAACCCGTCCACATCCTTGCTGGAGCTGATTGCATTGGTGATCGCAATTTCATCGATCTGCGGTGGTAATGGCAATTGCACCAGCACCCCGTGAATCTCATCATCACGGTTAAGTTGGTCAATCAAAGCCAGAAGCTCTTCTTGTGTTGTCTCAAAGGGCAAATCAAAATCCCGGGTAATGATACCTGCCTTCTCGCAATCCCTGCGTTTGGCCCGGACATAGATCTTAGAAGCCTGATCGGAACCGACCAATACCACGGCAAGACCGGGCCTTTGACCACCGTTCTTGACGTGATCATCTATCGCCTTGCGCACATCGGTCAGCACAACTTCACTAACTTCCAGACCATCAAGCATGGCAGCAGGTTTGTTCATCGGAATTTCTTTCAACTTAGGTCTTCCAAAATAAAAATGATTGCGTAGTGTAACGGATCATAAGCAAAAGCGGGATTCATAAGCTATGCTATACAGGAGTATTTGGAGGTAGGCTTAATCATGAATGTATTTGAATTCGTTTTTATGGGTCTTCAGGGGGCCAGAATGCCGTTGTCCAATTATCGTGGACAACCAATTTTTTTCGTCAACACCGCATCAGAGTGTGAATACACCCATCAATATCAGGAACTTCAGCGTTTGTGGATGGATTACAGACAAAGTGGACTGGTTGTCATTGGCATGCCCTGTGATGACTTTGGGCACCAGGAACCAGGCGAGGAAGACGACATCGCAGAATTTTGTGACACACAATACCAGGTTAGTTTTCCGATGACGGGTAAATACCATATCATGGGTATGTCGGCTCACCCCATGTTTCACGCCATTCGCGAGGAATTTGGCGATGACGCGACACCTCGCTGGAATTTTCACAAGTATCTATTCGATCGGAACGGTCAAATGGTAGGGCAATGGCCGGCTGCCGTGCCGCCTGATGACAGCGCGATCACGCACAAAATTGAGTGCAATCTTCAATCCTGGGTTTTATAGACCACCAAAAACCGGGGTTATTTTCTGGATTTGCTCTTGGTGAATTTTTTCAGCCGTTTGCGCTTGGCTAATTGTCGTGGTGTCAATTTGTTCTTGTTGTCCTTGAATGGGTTTGAACCGCTTCTGAAATCTATTTGCAGCGGTGTTCCGCGTAACTTGAAGTGACGGATGAAGACATTTTCCAGATAACGCTTATATGACGCCGGTATGGCATCGGTGCGGTTACCGTGAATTATAATTCTTGGTGGACAGTTACCGCCGGCATGGGCAAACCTTAAACGCGGGGTTCGTCCCTGGCTCATTGGAGGTTGATGGGCTTCAAAAGCCTTAAGAAGTACCCGTGTCAACTCCGGCGTCGGCATGTCTATTGTGGCGCTGCGCCATGCTTCTTTCACTGCTTTGTAAAGTTCTTTAAGGCCCGATCCATGAAGCGCAGAAAGACGGATTTGCCTGGCCCAGGGCACATATTGCAAACGGCGATCCATTTCGGAAAGGACCTGTTTGCGGTCGTACTCCTCCATACCGTCCCACTTGTTCATCGCAATGACGAGCGCTCTGCCCTGCTGCAGAATGTGCCCCAGCAAGGTGGTGTCCTGGTCGGTAAGACCCTCGGTCGCATCCAGCATCAGGACCACGACGTGGGCCCGGTTAATGGCCTGAAGTGCCTTGATAACACTGAACTTTTCAACCATGTCCGTGACCCGTGCGCGTCTCCGTACACCGGCAGTATCAATCAGTTCATACTTGATACCACCCTGCTCCATAAAGGTGCTGATGGTGTCCCGGGTTGTACCCGGAAGGTCGAAAGCCATAACACGTTCTTCACCCAGCATCCGGTTAACCAGTGTCGACTTTCCAACATTGGGCCGTCCGACAATGGTCAATCGCAAGCGGTCTTTGTCTTCCTCTTCTGCCTCTCCATCCTCTTCGACAGGTGGCAGAATTTCCGCTGCTTCCTCCATCAGATTTGTCATACCCTGACGGTGAGAAGCAGCGACCGCCAGGGCCGGACCCATTCCGAGCATGGCAAACTCCGCCAACGCAATATCGGGATTTGTACCGTCGATCTTATTGCCGACCAATAGCACCGGACGGTTGTGCTCACGTAAAAGACGGGCGATTTCCTGATCTTCAAGGGTAAGCCCATCTCTGGCGCTCACTACGAATAAAACCAGTTGAGACTCTTCTATGGCCTGGTGTACCTGGACGGCAGTCAAATAATCAATGCCTTCGGCCTTGGCTACCAATCCCCCGGTGTCAACCAGGACGCAGGGCCTGTCACCTACATTGCTGATACCATACTGACGGTCACGGGTTACACCCGGCATATCAGCGACCAATGCGTCACGAGTGCGGGTCAAGGCATTGAAGAGGGTTGATTTTCCGACATTAGGCCGGCCAACGATGGCAACAACAGGTAACATTATTTCAGGCTATTTAATCGGCTTCGAGAAAGGCTGCATCATACATCAGCGCAGCCTGCAAAGTAATGAAGACAGGACTAATTAAGCGCAGCACCTGCCCGAAACGCGGTCAGGCCTCCCTTTTTGTTCATGACATAAAGCGTATTCCCCACCACCAGTGGTGGACCGGCGAAGCCTTTGCCACCAATATTTTCACGTGCGGCGAATCGTCCATCATCGCTATTTATCCAGTGCAGATAGCCTTCTGCATCACCTACCACTATAAAGCTGCCGTAGAATACAGGACGCGTTAAACCCCTGCGCTGCAGTTGGTCGTGTTTCCAGGTCTCGGCCCCATTTCGCCGGTCAAGCAACCACACATTCCCTTCCTTGTCGCTGATCGTCAGGTTAACGCGATCAACCGACACACCCGTGGATGAGGAAATATCTTTGAACCATAGCAAACGGCCTGAATCTGCCGCCAGGGAAGCCAGTCGGCTCTTATAACTCGACACCAACAGGTCAGAGGCAATGAACACCAATTGTCCATCGATATCCGAGAGACGTTCCAGTTCAGTCCGACCTTCCGTAGTTACCAGTGTCTGTTCCCACATCAGAGTACCGTCTTCGAGGTTCAGGGCAACAACCTGGCCGCCATCGTAACCGACAAAAGCCACACCAGCCCTCAATAGAACCGGCGCATTACCCCTCAGGGTTAACAAGGGAACGTTGTGATCATAAACCCAGATACGCTGACCGGTATCCACATCAAGACCAAATACACGTCCATCTATACAACGAACAACGACGATACCATCAGACTCTCCCGGCGCCGCGAGCACTTCAGATGTAACTGTCGCGGACCAAAGCTGCGTACCGGTTGATGCGTCAAAGGCGAATACCTCACCGTTTTCAGTGCCCATCAACAACAGGTTATCTGAAACACCCGGCCCCCCCGTAAACGGCAATTCAGTTTTGATTTCCCAACGCTTGCGCCCGCTATCAGCATCAAGCGCCATTAACATGCCCTTATGATCAGCGGCGAATATTACACCTGAAGAATATGCAGGTCTGATTTGCCTGCCGGCTTTGTCCAGTCCCTTACCGATATCGGCGGACCACACCTTACCTACTTTGAGCGTTGGCTCAAACTCAACCAGTTCAGCGGGAGCATCCGGATCATCATCATCACCCCAGCTTTTTATCCAACTGCAACCATTAAGCAACAATAATGCCGCCAATGCAGGGATAAAAAATTGCCTCACATTTCACCCCCGCCGGCATCATTTTCGTCAA
>JAOUCZ010000260.1 GCA_029859505.1 Lysobacterales bacterium
GTGGTTGGTAATAGCTACCGTCTTTATGCACACAACGGATGCCTTCATCACTCTCGATTTCGCCAATGACGCTCAATTGGATCTCCAGTTGCTGACGCCAGGTTTCGAGCTCGTCCCTGTATTGGTAAGGCAAGGTAAACAGCAGTTCATAGTCATCACCGCCAGACAACTGGTAATCCCACCTTGTTTCATCCTCAAGCACGGCAAGCGTGTCAGTTTGCGGTAACTTTTCAAGCTCAATGCGCGCACCGCAAGCTGATGCCCTCAGAATATGGCCAAGATCTGCCAACAATCCATCAGAGATATCAATACAGGCACTTGCATGGCCGGCCAAACCCTGTCCCAGGTTGACCCGTGGTTGCGGTCGATCAAGTAAATGCTGTTCAGCCACCGGCTTGCCAGCTTGTAACATTTCCAGCGCATGGGCAGCACCACCGATGGTGCCCGATACGACCACCAGGTCGCCCGGATTTGCGCCACTGCGCATAAGTTGTCTACCTGGTTCGATAATGCCCAGAGCTGTCAGGCTAATGGACAAAGGCCCACTCGTGGTATCACCGCCCACCAGTCTCACATTGTGTGGCTTTGCCAGTGTGTTAAAGCCCTCACTAAACAGATGCACCCACTCCGGGGCAGCCTCGGGTAATGACAATGAAAGCAGGGCCCAGCGAGGGATAGCACCCATCGCAGCCAGATCAGATAGGTTAACGGCAAGGCATTTGTAGCCGATATCAAAAGGTGACGTGTTAACGGGAAAGTGGGTGCCGGAATTCAGTGTATCGGTTGCTGCCACCAGGTAATGCCCGACGGGCACTTCAAGTACAGCGGCATCATCACCAATACCCAGTTTGACACCATCCTCAAACCCGTTGGGATAGACGGCTGAAGTCTCCTGCTGAATCTGCCGAATCAGCTCAAACTCCTTCATTTTATCAGGCCTGGTTAAATGGTAATGAGGTAGCAGGATCCCGCAATTGTTTCACTGCCTTGTCAAGAACACCATTGATATAGCTGTGCCCCTGCTCGGCACCAAACACTTTTGCCAGGTTAATCGCCTCATCAATGACAACCTGGTGAGGTACCTCGATGCTATTGATTAATTCGTAGGCGCCAATGCTCAGGATGACATGCTCGATAACATCAAGCTGGTTGAGCGGCCGGTCAAGAAACGGCTCGATCTTCTCATCGAGAGTGGCCTGGTCTCTACTTACCTTCCTGACCAGGGTGGCAAACAATTCTGTATCAACATTGCTGAAGTCCTGCTCCTCACGGAACTGGGCAATTATTTCACCGACTTCCAGACCGGTCAGATGCCATTGGTATAAGGCCTGCAACGCGCGGCGCCGCGCCCGGCTACGCGACTCAAACCGGTTCTCTGTTTTATTTCGCACGGAGACGGTCCATCAGTGAGATCATCTGCAATGCCGCAACGGCTGTATCAAAGCCCTTGTTGCCGGCCCCGGAACCGGCACGTTCCAGGGCCTGATCGACATTATCGGTGGTTAACACACCAAATATGACCGGTAAACTATACTTGAGACCCACATTGGCCAGACCCCGGCTGCACTCGCCAGCGACATAATCAAAATGAGGTGTGCCGCCACGGATGACCGCGCCCAAAGCGATCACTGCGTCGTGTTTTCCGGTGGCAGCCAGGACATCAACTGCCAGTGGCAATTCAAATGCTCCCGGTACCCAAACCAGGCTTATATCTTGCTGAGCAACACCATTTCTGTTCAGGGCGTCATACGCCCCATCCACCAGTTGCTGTACGATAAAGTGGTTGAACTCACCGGCCGCCAGGGCGATGCTGCATTTTCGTTTCGGCATCTCTAAAGGATATTCATTCATAGCTTCATTCCTTGGGGGATTCACCAAAGCACTGTTCACCCTCAACATACTCAACAACTTCAAGACCGAAGCCCGCGAGACCGGTCATGCGTTTTGGTGCACTCAGAACCCGCATTTTCTTTATGCCAATATCGACGATTATCTGTGCACCAATACCATAGGTCCGAAGCTCGCTGGACTGCCGGTTATCGCCGTCTCTGGACACACTTGGCTCGGGTTCTTTCTGGATACGCCTTAATAAACTGTCATTATCTTCGTGTCCACCCAGCACCAGTAACAGGCCTTTACCATGCCTGGCAATCTCTGCCATGGCCAACCTCAAAGGAAAACCGAAATCATCCCGTTTAATACTGAGAACATCGCTGAGTGGATTTTGCACATGAACTCTTACCAGCATTGGCTCATCCGGGTCCACTTCACCCATTAACAAAGCGAGATGAAGCTCGTCATTGATACTGTCACGATACGTCAACAAGCGGAACGAACCAAAATCGGTTTCGACCTCACTGCTGGAAATGCATTCCACGGACCTTTCTGTTTCCAGGCGGTAGCGTATCAACTCGGCTATGGTGCCTATCTTGAGATCATGTTTTTGAGCGAATGCCTCCAACTGAGGACGCCTGGCCATGGTTCCATCCTCGTTAAGAATCTCAACCAACACTGCAGCCGGCTCAAGCCCGGACAACATCGCCAGATCAGCACCGGCTTCGGTATGACCCGCACGGGTTAATACCCCGCCAGGCTGAGCCATGATTGGGAATACATGACCCGGTTGAGAAATATTGGCCGGTCCGGCATCCGGACGGGCAGCGGTACGAATGGTGTGCGCCCGGTCGTATGCTGAAATACCGGTTGATATGCCTTCTGCAGCTTCAATTGAAACCGTGAAGTTGGTTGCAAACCGCGTTTCATTTCTATTGACCATCAGTAACAGATTTAACTGTTCACATCGCTCACGGGTAATCGGCATACAGATCAACCCGCGACCATAGTGTGCCATGAAGTTGATATCTTCCGGCCGTACCATCGAAGCGGCCATGATCAGGTCGCCTTCATTTTCTCTGTCCTCATCATCCATCAGGACAATCATGCGACCTGCACGAACATCTTCAATTAGCTCAGGAATGGTATTGAGTTTCATATGTGTCGCTATCCTATGATCCGGGCTGACTACCGGTATATTCTGATTGGCCATATTGATTCAGACGATCCAGGTAACGGGCAATCAGATCGACTTCCAGGTTCACATCTTCACCGGCAGCCAGGCTGCCAAGTGTAGTCACTTCAAGGGTATGGGGGATAATGCATATCGAAAAACGATTATCATCAACCTCATTGACTGTCAGGCTGACGCCATCCAGGCAAGCCGATCCCTTTGGTGCAATGTATCGTGCCAGTTTGCGATCAGTTTCAAAAAGGAACCGTTCGGAACGCCCGTCTTCAGATCGTGAAATGAGCCTGGCAAGACCATCCACATGACCGGATACCATGTGACCGCCCAGCCGGTCTGAAGCACGCATCGCCAGCTCCAGATTTACGCTGTCACCCTCTTGGCGGTTGCCCAAACTGGTTTTATCCAGAGTCTCAACCGATAAATCCGCACTGAACCCGGTTGCATCGGGCTCAAGCATGGTTAAACAAACCCCCGAAATACTGATGCTGTCGCCGATTTTGCAGCCTGACATCAGCGTCGGCGGCACATCGAACCGAATTCTTAAATCCCCATCGTATGATGTCCGGGATATCAATTTTCCAGTTGCTGCGACGATTCCTGTAAACATGACTGATTAGCTCCTGACAGGTCTGAAACGAAAACGCATGTCTTTACCGATGCGTCTCGAGTCTACCAAGTTCAAATGGACGCGATCATCCATATTATCAAGTCGTGGCAGCGCAAATGGACTCATTGCTGCACCGCCCAGGATGACCGGTGCCTGGTAAATAAGCAGTTCATCAACCAGACCCTGGTGAATTAACGTACCGCATAAGGTTGCGCCGGCCTCAACCTGAACTTCGTTGAAGCCACGCTCAGCCAGGCTGCACAGGACCGCATCCATATCCACCCTTCCATCAATTGAAGGCAACCCCAAACAATCTGCACCGGTCTCTCTCAACGCCTGGGGTACGGGATTTTCCTGTAAACCGGCAATCAAGACATCACCTGGAAGCTTTAAAAGCCTGGCATTAACCGGTGTCCGCCAATGGCTGTCAATGATGATACGAGCCGGTTGAATGGTTGATTTACCGTTTCGTACATTCAGTGACGGATCATCCGCCAGAACGGTACCAATACCGGTCATAATCGCATCCGACCTGGCACGCCAGTTTTGCACATCGGCGCGTGATTCAGAGCCGCTGATCCACTGACTACTGCCATTCGCGAGGGCGATATGACCATCCACGCTTTGCGCTAACTTGATCCTGACCCAGGGCCGGCCACTGCGCATACGTTTCAAAAACCCGGGGTTAATGTCTTCAGCTTCAGCTGCCATCAATCCACTTTGCACTTCAATCCCGGCTTCTTGCAGTCGTTGGAACCCGCTGCCTTTTACTTCCGGGTTAGGGTCTTCAATGGCGAAAACCACCCGGGCCACTTTTGCGTCAATCAACGCATCCACACAGGGAGGAGTGCGACCGCTGTGGCTACAAGGTTCGAGAGTGATATAAACGCTTCCACCCACCGCTTTGTCACCCGCATCCATTAATGCATGGATTTCTGCATGAGCTTCGCCGGCTTTCCTGTGCCAGCCTTCACCTACGACCTCTCCATCACGTGCGATTACACAACCGACACGAGGATTGGGGTGAGTCGTGGCCAGACCTCGGCGGGCAAGCAGTAGCGCACGGGCCATACACTTGTAATCGAACGTGTTGAAGCTCATTGGGGTCCACTAATTTTCATAGGGGATGAATTAGCGCCGCTTCTTACCTGAACGGATGTTCAGCAGAGAAATTTGACGTTGATCCAGACTTCCAGGATGTTCCTTCTCCAGTAATTCGATCTCGTCCCGGAACGCCTGCACATCTTCGAACCTGCGGTACACAGAAGCAAACCGGACATATGCCACCTGATCGAGCTGGCTTAATTCCCTCATCACCCATTCACCAATCAGGCTGCTGGGTATTTCCGCTTCCTCAACGCTGCGAATTTCCCGTAACAGACTACGGATGGCACGCTCGACTTCACGGGTTTCAACCGGCCTTTTTTCAAGAGCCCTGAGCATACCATTGCGTAACTTGTCCTCAGAAAATGTCTCGCGAACACCACCTGCCTTAATT
>JAOUCZ010000261.1 GCA_029859505.1 Lysobacterales bacterium
CCGCCAGAGTCTCTACCAGTACTGACCGGACAAATTCCTCCGCACTCAGTGTGGCCAGCGCCTGGTTAAAACGCATCAACCAGACTAAATCTATATCTTGTGCCGACAGGTATTCAAGCTTCTGGCGCACGGACATCAGGCGGGCCGGTGCAGTATCGGGCCGGAACCATGCCTGGGGCAACGGCTCGAATGTAACAACCGCAATCGAATGCCTTCCCTGTTCCAGTGATTCACACAGACGGATAAGCGACTGGTGCCCAAGATGTAAACCATCAAAATTACCGATGGTTACTACCGAAGACTGCAGTAATTGTCTGCCCGGATTGTCTCTGATTACCTGCATAAATGCATCTGTCCACAAAGCAGCGGATTATAGCAGGCACGGCCGGTTCAGCACCGAAAATTTGATATTGTTAGCGGCTATTTTGCGCCACGCAGCAGGTCATGGGTTTTAATACCCGCAACCATGCAGGTGAAAATATAAATAATCACACCAAAGGCAATACTCAGGCTGAGATTCTTGACTCTTAAACCTACTCCAGCCTGGTACCAGCTATTGATATCGTGTGTCATAAAATACAGCAGGCAACCCATGGCTAAGCTTGCCAGGATGACGGCAATCCACAGCCTGATCCAACCACGTTCAGGAAGATAAACTTTACGTTTTCTGAGCCCGCGAAAAAGCAACATTGCATTCAGATATGCCGCTGCCGAGCTTGCCAATGCCAAACCGGCATGTGGACCTTCAAACCCATATTGTAAAAGCAAACCTACAAACAACAGGTTTAACCCCATGTTTGTCACCATCGCTGCAATGGCGATTTTAACTGGTGTTTTGGTGTCCTGACGGGCGTAATAACCCGGGGCCAGTACCTTGACGGCGATGAATGCAGGCAGGCCAGTAGAATATGCGACCAGGCTATAGGCTGACATACGGACATCATCCAGCTGGAACGCATCGTATTGAAACAGGGTAATCAGTATAGGTCCGGCGAGGATAATCAGACCCACGGCAGCGGGCACGGTTATGATGACTGCAAGACGTAAAGCCCAGTCAAGCGTTGCCGAAAACTCGGCGGTACTCGCCTTTGCATGTTTCTGTGACAGATTGGGAAGAATGACTGTTGCGAGTGCAATACCCAGCACCCCAAGCGGAAACTCAAGCAAACGGTCTGAGTAATACAGCCAGGAAACACTTCCGACCGCCAGAAACGTCGCGATAATGCTGTCGACCAATAAGTTGACTTGCGCAACTGATGAGCCAAACAAGGTCGGAATCATCAACTTTATAATGCGGCGCACCCCGGAATGACGCCAACCCCAGCGCGGTCTGGGCATCAAACCCAGCTTCATAAGCGCAGGAATCTGGATCAGTAATTGCGCAAAACCGGCTGCCAACACGCCCCAGGCAAGGGCAGTAACCGGAACCTCAAGATGGTCTGCCAATAACAGGGCCGAGGCAATCAAGGACAAATTGAGTAATATCGGTGTTAATGCAGGGACCAGAAACCGTTCAAAAGTATTAAGGATGCCGCCTGCCAGTGCGGTCAGGGATATCAGCATGATGTACGGAAAAGTGATGCGCAGCATACCGGCAGACAGATTGAACTCGGGCCGGTCATTAGCCAACCAGCCCGGTGCAAAAACTGATAAAACCAAGGGTGCGGCGAGTATGCCTATTGCCGTCAGCACCAGTAACACCGCAGCCAAAGTGCCTGTTACGTGATCGACCAGATCACGTAGAGCCTGCCGGTCACCATTGGCCTTGTACTCCGACAAAACAGGTACAAACGCCAGTGAAAAAGAGCCTTCTGCAAAAAGGCGGCGCATAAAATTGGGTATCTTGAAAGCCAGGAAGAAGGCATCGGTTTCGCCGCTGGCACCAAACATCTTTGCCAGAACAACATCACGTACAAAACCGAGAATTCGGGAAATAATGGTCGCACTGCCTACGGTTGCGGTTGATTTCAGCAATTTCATAGCAGTTTTGAACCTGAGGCTTGCTCTGACCCGAAAAAAATCATGCGTTTTTACCTGTTAAATGATTGACCCGACGAAGAAAAACTAAGATACTACGCGGCTACATTCTGAACCAGTATTTATGGAGATTTACCTTGGCTAACAGTTTATCAGCACGTAAGCGTGCACGTCAGGCCGAAAAGCATCGTTTGCGTAATGCCAGCCAGCGCTCGCACGTTCGCACATCGATTAAAAAAGTTCTTGCGGCGATTGAGTCCGGCGACAAAAGTGCAGCTGAAGAAGCCTATAAGGCTGCTGTGCCTGCCATCGATCGCTCGGTGTCCAAGGGACTGATGCACTGCAACAAAGCAGCACGTCATAAGTCTCGGATGAACAAACACGTTCGCAATATGTAATCTCCGGCTCGATTCATTTTCTTTGAATTGAGCCAATGGAAGAAGATTACTAAAAGACCCTGTCAAAGACAGGGTTTTTTTATGTCTGAAAAAAGGCAATCCCGAATTTCAGATCTCACTACCTGGCAGAGATTCCCATTGTTTTTGCTGTTCTTCTTCGAGCTCTCTCTTTTCATCCAGCGCACGCCCGATACTCTGAACCAACTCATCGGTACCAGTTTGGGTGACTGAAGAAATCATGAACCATGGATCTGTCCAGTTCAATTCTTTCAAAACCCTCTCAACGATCTTCTTTGCTTCTTCCTGATCCAGCACATCTGACTTGGTGAATACCAGCCAACGGGGTTTCTCACCCAGGTCGCTATCAAAGTTAACGAGTTCCTGCTCCAGTTTGCGAATCGCATCTTCGGGTGGCATCTCGTCCATTGGTGCAATTTCCACCAGGTGCAGCAACAACTTTGTTCGTTGCAGGTGTTTGAGGAATTGCACCCCCAGGCCAGCACCTTCAGCTGCGCCTTCGATCAGACCGGGAATATCCGCGATCACAAAACTGCTGTCAAACCCGACACGAACCACACCAAGATTCGGGTACAGTGTTGTAAAAGGATAGTCTGCAACTTTTGGACGGGCGGCTGATACCGTACTGATCAAAGTTGATTTACCCGCATTCGGAAAGCCCAGCAAACCAATATCGGCCAGCACCTTCATCTCGAGGTGCAACTGGATATCTTCTCCGGGCTGTCCTGGAGTGAATTTCCGGGGCGCCTGGTTTGTTGAGCTTTTAAAGTGCACATTGCCCAGACCGCCTTGACCGCCACGCGCGACCAGCAAATGCTGACCATGTTCTGTCACATCACCCAAAACAACTTCATTGAGTTCATCGACCACCATCGTGCCCAACGGCACGCGGATGTAAATATCTTCGCCTTTTTTTCCGTATTTTTGCTGACCTTTACCAATCACACCATTTTGTGCCTTGTAAATGCGCCGGTGACGGAAATCCACCAGCGTGTTCAAACCTGAATCCCCTTCGAGGTACACACTACCCCCATCACCGCCATCGCCACCGTCAGGTCCGCCGAAGGGAATATATTTCTCCCTGCGAAATGACGCCGAGCCGTTACCGCCTTTACCGGCAATGACATGAATGGAAGCTTCATCAACAAATTTCATAACGGTGCAGTCCTTATGTTGGTTCTATGATACATGGATTGTATGCATACCCACATAGCCAAGGGGGTGCGGACAGAATACGACGCACTGTGCAAAAGTGAGATTCAAAAATTTTGCTAGGCGACCAGATATAAAAAAACCCTGCCTGGGCAGGGTTTTTCTCAACTGCTTTTAGTCAGGTGCTTCAGGCGTCTTCCGTCACCACGCTGACAAAACGGCGTTTGGGCATTCCACGTTTCTTGAATTCCACTTTACCTTCACTCAAAGCGAACAGCGTGTGGTCACGTCCGATACCCACATTTTCACCTGCGTGAAACTGTGTGCCACGTTGGCGAACAAGAATGTTGCCAGCGAGAACGTCCTCACCACCATAGCGCTTCACGCCAAGATATTTAGGGTTGGAATCGCGACCATTGCGCGTACTACCACCTGCTTTCTTATGTGCCATGATTCAATTCCTCTGCTATTCGGCGTCGCTTTTAACTTCAGCTTCAGGTTTCGCAGCTTCAGGTTTCTCAACCTTGGCCTTGGCAACCTTCTTTTTTGGCGCTGAAGCGGCAATGCCGGTGATTTCGATCCGGGTGAAATCCTGCCGGTGCCCCATAGTTTTCATATGGTGCTTACGACGCTTGAATTTCAGAATCTTGATTTTGTCTCCACGGCCGTGCTCGACCACCGTGGCTGTGACTGTTCCGCCTTTCAGATAAGGAGTTCCAACTTTTACATCTTCACCCTCACCTACCATCAACACCTGGTCGAGTTTAACCGTGGTGCCTTTTTCGGCGTTAAGTTTTTCAATTTTTAAAATATCTCCGGTGGTAGCTCGATACTGCTTGCCACCGGTTGCGAATACTGCGTACATGGTTAATGCCCCGAGTTCGGAAGAGCCCTACAAAAGGGCGAGAATATTAGCGGTTTTATTGTGCTTGGTCAACCATTGTTAGCGTAAAAGTTCATGATTGTTCAGTAGAGGTAACGCTAATTGCACTTATGCCGGCCACTCTCGCCAAGATATGAACACAACACACTGATACTTCCGCCAATCTGACCTTGGATCGTCAGCCGACGCGCCTTTAAACGCTTCATCTGCGAATCCTGATCAAGCTCTCTCACAGATAAGGTCTACTTTCCTTGCAAAAGGGGGGTATAGTACATGGTTTGAACTCGTTCCGGCACTCTCAATGAAAAGCATCAAAATTCGCGGCGCCCGCACCCACAATCTGGCCAATATTGACCTTGATCTACCAAGGGACGAACTCATCGTGGTCACGGGGCTTTCCGGCTCCGGAAAGTCATCTCTGGCATTTGACACGATTTACGCGGAAGGACAACGCCGTTACGTAGAATCGCTTTCCGCTTACGCCCGCCAATTTTTATCTGTAATGGAAAAGCCGGATATCGACCACATTGAAGGGCTTTCTCCTGCCATATCAATTGAACAGAAATCTACTTCGCACAACCCGCGCTCCACGGTTGGCACCATAACCGAAATATATGACTACCTGCGTCTTCTATGGGCTCGAGTGGGTACGCCCTGCTGCCCC
>JAOUCZ010000055.1 GCA_029859505.1 Lysobacterales bacterium
CCTTGGCTGGGGTGTGATTGAAGGCTATGTCACCATCAATCCCGAGAAATCTCAGGAAAAAGCCCTGAACGCTGCCACCAGGGCCCTATCGATTGATCCGGATAATGTTGAAGCGATGGTTGCACTGGGTTCCCTGGCGAGGGATCAGTTTAGATATTCGGAGGGCATTGATTACTTTGAACGAGCTATCGAATTGAACCCGTCTTTTGCAACGGCCTACCAATGGTACGGCGGCGTGTTGCTTTCGATGGGTGACCCGGAAGCCGCATTGACACGTTATCAGCAAGCCTGGAATCTCGATCCTCGTTCCCGCATTATCGGTATCAACCTGGCAGGCACTCTCTATTATCTGGATCGCCATCAGGAGGCCACTGCTATCGCACAGGAGGTCTATCGCTTTGCACCAGGCTTTCCCGAGGCCTCAAAAATGCTGATGCACCTGGCGATGGCCACTGGTGAATGTGAAAAAGTTGCTGAATATGGAAACCGGGTGGCATCTGTTCTTAAGAAAACTTTTAACGCCACACCTTTCTACATGGATGCATGCCAATCAGCGGATTCCGAGGCCAGGGCCAATGCAATTGAAACCATGCTTACCTGGACAGGCTTCAATTTTTCTTTACCCGATGATCCCAGTCTTTCCTATCCAGAAGATATCGCCACAATGCTTGTGGATATGGGAGAGTTTGATGCTGCACTGATTGTGACGCAGGAAAACAGCGACTATTACTCACATGTTGTTCTGTCCCGGATACGTGCCATGAAGTCGGCGAATGGCATTAAATTCTATTGCGATCCGCGTGTTCAAGCGGTATTTGAACAATCCGATCTCCCGCTCATGGCAGGGCAAAATATCTGTGATTGACCTGAATCACATGTTTGTGACTAATGACACTTTATAATTAGTCGAAAAGCCTTCAAGATAACCGTTGTATATTGCGGTTTGTGTATACAACTTGACCGATAGGGTCAAGCGGGGTGGAGGAACAACCGGCTAAACTTTGAAGTCATAGATGGTGAATGGTTTGCCATCGCTACTTCAGGAGGTTTTCTAGAAAATAGATGAGAATTTTTGATATCTACCAACACCCCAAATACGGCAAACAGGCCGTTCGCCGTGGCTTCTCATGGCTGGCTTTTCTGGCGCCGTCTGTCTGGGCCGTTCGCCGCGGACTCGGACTTGTGACTGTCATGCTGGTTGTAACCACCACCCTGATGTTTGATATCGCCCAAATGGCAGGCTCGTGGGTCTCCAGCCCGATGGCCCAGCTGATACTACTGATCGTGCTGGTTGTTGCCTTTGGACTCAAGCCGGGTTTCTACGGTTACCGTTGGCATGCACGTGTTTTGCAAGACGAAAAGTTTTCTTTTAAATGCACGGTTGCAGCCGAAAGCCGTCGCCAGGCGTTAAAGGCAGCCAACGACGATAACTACAACAGCGATATCAACGTAGCATCTTAGGGTGCGTTACTTGTAACGCACCGTTTAAATTCGACCGGAGAAATGACAAGCCGTGCTATCCTGAGACAATCGCGCCGCACACAGCCCAGGCTGCCCTCTCGACTGCCTCGCGGCCTCACCTTGTCCATGTGCTCTATCGCTATATACCGTTCATCCTGAACATAGCCCACCCTACAGGCTATCGCAGGCGACGAGGAATTTTTTGAATCGTTGGTGGGCGTAGGGGATGAAGCGGATTTTCTGAATAGGTTCTACGGCCAGGGGTAGCGCCGCCATGGCATATTTGTAATCTGACATCATCAGCATTCTTTTGGTTTGGTTAAGTAGTTCTTGAAACTCTGTTTGTCTGGCCTCGGGGCTTTCAAAGCTGTCATTATCAAGATAGAAATTGATCAATGTGCTTAGCTCATCGTCACCAAATTCGGGTTCAGCGATTCTAAAGTAAGGGTAATCCGGTTGCTGGTGTTTCATTACCGTTTCGGCAAACAGGTTGGCGAAATCATAGGTCTTGTGATTCAAACAGGAAAACTCGAAATCAAGCA
Source organism: Lysobacterales bacterium (assembly GCA_029859505.1). Lineage (GTDB taxonomy): Bacteria > Pseudomonadota > Gammaproteobacteria > Xanthomonadales > SZUA-36 > SZUA-36. Next base: position 2,004 of record JAOUCZ010000055.1, read on the forward strand.
ACTTAATCTCGCCGCTATCGAGCTTCATGATATTGCCGTGGTAGGTGTCATTATGGCAAAAAGTCAAATCACCTGGCGGTAGACACTGCCTGACTTTTTCAACGGTTTCCGGACTGTAGATCTCGCGTAATTCCATGCACATTTCGCGTTCGTTAGCAGGAAAGTTTCCCATTTCCTGCTCCAAAACCCGTCTTGCCATTGGACTCCACTTATTTCGCATTAATTCAAAGAAGCCCTGCTGTGGCAGGTTGCCTGGCCTCAGCTGGTGAAAGCGGTAGAGTTGATTGGCGATCTGGTGCAGATTGTCCGGCTCAAACAAGTCCCGGGTATTCAGGGTACGACCCTGGTAAAAAGCTTCCATTCGACAGGTTTTGCCGTAATAAAGGCAATCAGCCGCAATACCATTGGCACCCAGTGTCAGGAAAACTTCTTTCTCGGTTTCAAAATCCAGGATCGCATTCTCTTTACCTTCAAGCTGACGATAAAGTAAAGCGACCGGGCTTACCGGCTTCCTGCACCGGACACCCATGGTGATGGATGAAAAACCCTTGGGATCATCAAACTCGAAGTCGGCTATCGAAAGCTCAGCCCACGCGGGAACTATCTTTTGACACTGCCTGAATATCCCCGCCTTCATAATTACATAACCCCGTTACAAACTGAGTACTTGTGCTGGTTGAAGTTGGTCATTAAAACATAAATCGCCCCCAAGGTAATCGCGATTATTATGAACATGGACAAAACGATAACTATCCACGAGCACGAGAAGATTGTGGGCTATACGCACCCGGATTTGCTAGCATGGTTTTCAAATCTTGATCAGTGATGCGGGTGGGCCTGGCTGTCTACCCTGACCGGTTCTGTGAGGTTCCGGTACGCGGGCATGTTCACTATTGAATAGCAGAAAAAATCTATGAACAAATATACTCGTCTTATCCTGACAGTTTTTCTGCTGACCTATGTATTATGGTCGCCGGTTGCTTCGGCAAGCTGGTTCACCGAAAACCTGATCGATCCACAAGATGGCATGATGGATGCCAGTGATTACCTGGCAAGTGCACGTGGTTTTTTACCGGTACCCATTATTATCACCGAGCCCGCAGTTGGTTATGGGGCGGGTTTGGCCGTCGCTTATTTTCACAGGCCCAAGGAACTCGACCGTGGACAGCACCCGCATGTTGGCCCTCCCAGTATCAGTGTTGCTTTTGGCGCGAAAACGGAGAATGGTACCTATCTTTATGGTGGTGGACATTCCGGTGTCTGGAAAGATGACCATATCCGCTACCTTGGTGCCATCGCAAAAATAAATATCAACATGGCCTTTTACCCAGAGGGTCTGATCGGTGAAATCGTTGGTCCGGAAGGTGTGGACTTTAACATCGACGGTGCTTTTCTGATGCAGGAACTAAAGTTTCGTATTAAGGAATCCAACTGGTGGCTGGGTGGTGGATACGTCTATGTGAATGCTGATAATACATTCAAGCTAAATCCTGATATGCCGGTGGACCTGCCAGATCCGGGCTTTGACTTCACCCTCGGAGCCCTGGATTTTTTCGTTGAGTATGATGGCAGGAATAGTACGTTCACACCTTCAAAAGGGCTTGCTGCCAAGCTCAAGTATCAGAGTTATGATGACACCTGGGGTAGTGACTTTGACTACGATCATTACTCCGGAGAGTTATTCAAATACATTCCATTTGGTGATTATTCAAGCCTGGGTTTAAGACTGGAAGCCGAGAAAGTCAGTGGTGATGTCCCGTTTTTTGGTTATCCCTTTGTCGACTTGAGGGGCATCCCCGCGATGCGCTACCAGGGTCAGGATGTGGTCATTGGTGAAGCGGAGTATCTGTGGGGCATCACGCCAAGATGGTCAGTGGTGTTTTTTGGCGGGTTCGGGCATACAACATCCATTGATGAACTGGAAACTGATGGTCGCACAGTGGCAGCCGGCGGCCTGGGTTTTCGCTACCGCCTGGCCAGGAAGCTTGGCTTGCAATCGGGTATTGATATTGCCCGCGGGCCCGAGGACACGTCTATTTATTTAACGGTTGGTAGTGCCTGGTAGGGTGCATTGCCATCAGGCTAATCTTTGAAATCCTCAATAATTTCCTTGAACCGGGGGTTATTCCGCACATGGTCCAGGTCTGCATCCTGCTCCAACCAGGTGAGGTTAAAACAACCGCTCTCAGCCGCCTGCCTTAAGTAGTCCAGCGACTTGTCGGTATCACCAGCCATTGAATAGAAACTCGCTGCGTTATAAATCAGTTCAGAATTTCTTGGCGAATTCGCAAGTGAAGTACTCATCCATTCTTCTGCCTCGTTGACTCTTCCCAAGCGGTACAAGGCGAACGCTCCCATATTCAATGCACGGTTTTCATCGGGATTCAGACTCAAATATTCCGTGGCTTTGCGCAAGCCGTCTTTTGCTTTCTTCTTCGAACCGGGCCTGTCACCCAGAGACGCCAGCATTGTCATTTGTATCAAATCACAGCGATAACATTCCGGCCTTGTCTCGGAGGCCTTTTGATAAAACTCTATCGCCTTGCGAATATTACCTTCGTACGTCTTGCTGCGAGCCCAGGTAAACCAGGCACTGTATGAGCCGGGCTCCAGGTCAGTAGCAACCTCAAACTCCAGGTCAGCCTGTTTGAAGTCCTGATAAATTGAATAGGCTATACCCCTGGCAATATGGGTGTCGGGAATACCCGGCGCCAATCGCAGGGCTTTTTTGCTGATCCGCCTCGCCTCTTTCTTGGCAAACATATTCGGTTTGGCACACAGGTATTCATAGGCGTAGGTTGATGCCAGCTTGGCCCAGGCGCGGCCGAAATCCGGATCGGCCTCGACTGCCTGTTCGAACAGCTTCCTGGCGAAAATAATATTCTGTTTGTCAGGACGGGTGAAATAACTATTGCCTTTAAGATATAGATCGTAAGCCTCTGTGTTGTCGGTTATCGGCCGTGTCAATGTATTTTCACCGATTGACAATCGCATCGCCCGCACAACTGACTGGGCGATCTGCTCCTGAATTTCAAATACATCTTTCAAGTCATGATTATATTGGCCGGCCCAGAACTGATACCCATTATGGGTGTTGATCAATTGAATGGTGATCCTGATCTGGTCACCTGATTTGCGTACACTGCCTTCCAAAACCACCGAAACATTCAACTTCCTGCCAATTTCACTGATATCAGCACTTTTGCTGTCAAACTGGAATGACGCGAGCCTTGCTGCAACCTGCAATCCATCGACATCGTTCAAAGCACATAAAATTTCCTCGGCGATACCCTCACAAAAATAGTTCTGATCCTGTTCAAAACTCATATCCTCAAATTGCAGGACCGCAATTGATGGTGACGATTTCTCATTGATGAGCTCTTCGATGCCACCGTTCAATCTCCTCGCGGCGAGCCGCTTGCTTGCGACACCATCGATATCCTTTTCAAGTCCATCCGGGGTTAATTCGTACGCCCATGCCAGGATGACGGCGAACGGGAAACCAAACATTATTAAAACGACCAGGAGACTAATTGACCACTCAGGTAAATTCAGTGCTTCAAAGGTGGCTTCACCCACCTGTATAACAATCCAGGTAACAACAATATAGGCGACCATGACCCGAAGTACTTTTCGCTCTTTTAGCTCATTCAAGAATGCCATCAAGCGTGTACTACTCACAATTTTAGGTGTAGTCATTTATTATATTCCTACTAAACAGTACCTACTTGTAATAAAAAAGTTTGCGTTAACAGGAAAAGAAACATCTCTGGAAAGGCTTAAATTGCTTATCCAAACAGTAATTGCCCATCTATGAGGTTGAATATTTCATCACCAGGTGACATGTTTTTGACATCACATCAAAGAGAGCTTATCTCACCCGCTATATCGCAAAACTACGCTTAATCATTTCCTCCCTTAAAGAAGCCAAACCGGCCATAAATGCCGCTGACGTTAAACCACTTAACTCAAGTTTTTGCTTGTCCACAATTCATGAACCTCTGGTCTTCAGGCTGGCTTGAGAATGAAATAAGCGTCCCGGCAGGTTCAATTCAAAAGTACAGACACATATATTAAATATAGCAGATGTTGCTGACCGCGCAATTCAAGACAGTCATAAACCCTTGTATTTATGATAACTTGAGTGATTCCAGAGTCAGACCGAAAATAACCTTAAGTCCTGCTTCAGGATGATCTGTTAGCACAATAGAAATTGGTCTATATTATTCTTCCGTGACCTGATAAAAGAGTTTTTGGCCCAGAGGGTATCGATTTCAACATCGAAGGCAGTAAATTGATAACTCGGTCCATGGCAACGTAAAGTTTTAACAAAATGGTAGGTATGTTTCATGTCGATAGTAGCACCCGCACTTTCCAGTCTTTGGCGACTCATTGAAGACAGCGGACTGGACGCAGAATCAATTTTTTTGAAATATGGTGTTCCCGCATCTGTGATGTTCGATGCCAACGCTCGGGTTTCATACACCAAGACAGACCAGATCATGGCGGATGCCGCTGCCCGTTCCGGCGACCCGTTTTTTGGTCTGAAAGAGGCAAAATACATGTTGCCTACCAATATGGGCGCCTTGGGCTTTGCCTGGTTGGCCAGCACCACTCTGCGTTCTGCTGCAGAACGGTTAAGTCGCTATATCAAAGGCGTGAATGGGAAAATGCAGATTGTCCTGCAAGATAACAGGGGTGACTTACAGGTCTCTATTGACACAACTGCACCTTCGGCTGATGCCTACACACTGGATACGGCAAATCTCGCTGGTTTTACCAGGATGTGCCGGTTTATCTATGGTGATGAATGGAACCCGAAACTGGTCACCGTTGCTTATCCGGCACCACCGGATACATCCTATTACTTTGAGTTTTTTCGTTGCCCTGTGGAATTTGATGCCGAAAAGAGCAGTATTTATATTGATGCCAAGCAGGCCGATGAGCAGTTAGTTGGTGCAAATAAACAACTGGCACAACTCAATGACCACATTGTTGTCAGGTACCTGGCGATCCAGGATCGCGATGACATCGTGAACCGGGTCAGGTCTTCCATTCTTGAAAACCTTGGACAAGGAAGTGTGAACGAAACCATGGTTGCAGGTGCGCTTTATCTTTCGACGCGCAATCTGAATCGAAAATTGAAAGCTGAGAACACCAGTTTCAAAAAGTTGTTGCTGGAGATCCGTTCAGAACTGGCCAATCAGTACATCAGTGATGCCACCCTGACACTGACTGAAATCTCCTACCTGCTTGGCTTCTCTGAAATTAGCTCATTTTCACGTGCATACAAACGATGGACCGGTATTTCACCCAGCGAAGCACGAAAATCACACATGTAATACGTTGACTGCATTACTTGTAAGGCACCGTTTAAACAATATTGGATCATAAGCCCTGCAAAATCGACACAACCATGCCGCACATACCCCAGGGCACCTAATCCCGTAAACGAAAAAGGCCACCCGCAATGGGATGGCCTTTTCGGTTACGCTTCTGGCTTTATTTCTTGCCGGGTTGTCCCAATGAAAATACTCTGATCATTTCCTTCGTTTCAGGCCTGAGGTTCTCGATACCCGTATAAGGCATCGCTTGAGGTAACGGACGATCCGGATACTGCTTTTTATAAGCCATGTGTCGTCTGATCATGTTGGCAAACTGTCCACCAGCCCACGGGCCGTACTTGATGCCATCTTGCGGTCTCTCTTCGCGTGGATCACGTGTGAGATCGAATATGGGTGCTGCAATCGGATTGGAACCCGGTGGTGGTACATGAATCTTGTATTTATTCTTAACCACTGCCTTCAACAAGTGCCCTTCATAAATGTGGACAAAATCACGGCGACCGTGCGTATCACCCAGCAGCAACATGCTGCTCTGGTCCAGACCATCGATCACGCGGTCGGTCGGAACTTCATCCATGGCACCAGCAATCTGGGCGAATGTGGTGAACAGGTCAGACACATGAATGATATCTCCAACTGTCGAACCTGCCTCAATCGCTGCGGGCCACCGAATATAGGCGTTTACACGAACACCGCCTTCCAGTGAGTCGGTCTTTCCACCCCGGTACACCCGGTCTGATACACCTGTGATGCCTGCATACTGCATGAATGGACCATTGTCACCCATTACCATGATGATGGTATTGTCGGCGATACCCAGGCGGTCTACCTCGGCAACAATGTCACCAATCCACCTGTCGACTTCGACAATTGACTGGGCCACTGTCCCACCGTTAAGTGTCTCGGCTTCTGCGATATCAGCCGGTATGAATGTCAATGGGAATAACGGCCAGTAATTGAGGAAGAAAGGTTTATCCTGCGCGGCCAATTTCTGAAGCTGACCAATGGTATTGCGCTGGTAACGCTCATTCATTTCGCGGTAATGTGTCTGGGTCCAGACCTCACCTGCCTCGAGATCAATCTCATAAAGTTTGCCATCACGCACTTCAACGCCGGTCACCATGTGGCTGGGGTTGGTTACAAAGGTTTTGTCCAGTGTGTATGTCTGTAACTGGGTGGTGGGGTCGGAGCCGCGAATAACATCGGCCTCCACCGCTTCAGGGGACATGATGGCCAACTGACCCTGTTGGTGAATGGGAAATTCAGCGTGCATAAAACCCTGGTTGTTGGCATAGGCCTGTTCGATATCACCCATATGCCACTTGCCAACATGGGATGTGTAATAACCTGCTTCACTCAGCACCTCTGCCAGGGTAATTTCTTCCCCTGCCAGGCCGTCACCGGCGATCGTTGCCTTGGCCTCGACCAGACCGGTTCGAATCGGGTAACGCCCTGTCATCATGGCTACCCGGGTCGGTGTACAGGCTGGCTCCGTGTACATCCGTTGCAGGGTCATGCCCTGTTTTGCCAGGGCATCAATATTCGGTGTTGAATAACCACGCGAAGGTGTCAGCCCCGGCGTGCCTATCTCGCCGTAACCAACGTCATCGAGCAGAATGTAAACGATGTTAGGCGGTTTTCCGCCATTGGCTTTACGAAGGTCTGCCAGACGTTTGGCAGTCGCCTTGTCATCAGCCGCCCACTTTTCACCGTTTTGTGCCGCCACGACATAGTACTCGGCATCATGGATTAGATCTTTAGCCAAGGCAGCCTGGGACATCAGACCCAGTGATAAAAGTGTAATCAGACTAACTCTTAGAATCATGACTTACTCCTAATTGATTCAACTTCCCCATCCGGGGCTTAATAAAGTGTTCAGAAATTTCGATGATGAATTAACAAAAGAACGTTGCTGTTTTCCGCAGACGACCCCTCTCGGTCCGCGTAACCAATGGTTTCCGTTAGCCACACCGCGAGAAATTTTACTACATTGGTGCCCTGTGTGCCTCCGATAACAAATGCCACGACCAAGTCAGAGCATTCCGAATGTATTTCTCCAATCTGACGGATAATAACCCGAAAGGCCAGAAAAGAAACGTCGTATTTTCATCAAAATTTAGAAAACATTGATGGAAAACTGATGTTTCCTGTAATTCGTTTTGTACATACTTAGCTGTTGAAGGTACGAATAATATTGTAAAGTTACAGGCTTGATCACCTGATTTTCAACACTGTACATTGGAGAACAAATTGATTACCCGACACAAACTACCCTTGGCCTTGCTGGGCATTTTACTCTGCTTCAATAGTCTTACTGCGCAGGCAGGTGGTGTTCAACAGGATGCCAAGGCGATTGAAGTATTAAAGCAAATGGCTGCACATAAATCGACACTCGACAAAGTGACTATTACCGGTGTCTCATTCACTGATGCCAGGCTCGGTGCCGGCCTGATGGTTGCAAACGCCGATGAGGTACGCGTGTCTATCGACCGGCCCGGTTCAATGCATATCAGCAGTTTTGATGGCGAAACCAAGAAGGATCTCTATTTTCACAAGGGTCAGTTAACTGTCCACAACTCGACCAGAAATCTGTATGCCCAGGCCAGCATTCCGGATGACATTGAAGCCGCTGCAGAGTTTGCGCTCGAGGAACTTGGCGTTGAGGCTCCGCTATTGGATCTGATTTATAAAGATGCCTCCGTCCATTTACTGGATTCGGACGAAACCATTCTCTACCTGACAGACAAAGCCCGAGTCGGAGGAACGGACTGTCACCACCTGGCCATCCGTGGCCCGGAGGTTGATGTTCAGATTTGGGTTGAAGAAGGCGAACGCACCGTGGTGCGCAGGATCATGATCACGTCTAAATGGGAAGGCGGCTCGCCCCGCTTCACAGCGGATCTGGACTGGGAGACCAACCCGAAGTTTGAACCCGGCTTATTTGAATTCAAGGCCCCCAAAGACGCCATGAAAATTGAATTTGTAACAGGGTCATCAGAACAATGAGCACGAGGGAGAATAAAATGGATCGCAGAAAATTATTGCGCTCAATGGCCACCCTCGCGGTTGGCGTTGCAGCACTTCCATTGGCAGGCCTGGTTGAAGCCAGGATTGGCAGACCAGCCACACCAGGTAGTGTTGCCGGTGTACGCAGACGGACACGTAGACGTACCCGTCGGCGTGTGTATCGGCATATGACCTTATACTCACTGCCTTATGGTTGTTCGGTGACAAGGGTACGCGGGGGGGTGAGTTACTATTATTGTGGCGGCATCTGGTATCGCCCTGCTTACCAGGGTACGACGGTGATCTATATTGTCGAGGACATTGAGTCCGGCGCCAATACCAATGTGGAATTTGAAGAGTACAATTAAGACTCAAAACCGAGATAGCCAGGCGTTAGATTTGATTGTCCGGTTCTTGCTGAGCAACAGCCCCTTTTCCAGGGGCTGGTTTTGTTGAGAACTATGAAACCAGAAAACAAAACATGGGCGTCTATGAATAAGAACTCACCGGTCATTTTTTTACTGACCTGTATTGTCAGCCTTGTTTCCTGCCCGGTCAGTGCACAGGAAGTTATTGAGCAACCCCCTGCCGAAAAAGATTCGTTCGCTGAAGAAAGTGTCGATGAAATCAGCCGTAAACTGGAAAACCCGCTTACCACCCTTTGGTCACTGACCTTTCAGGAAAACTATTCCATTATCAAGGGCGATGCCATCGAGGGTTCCGAGTGGGGCAATAACCTGTTTTTCCAACCCGCACTGCCAGTTCCGGTAGGCAAAAACCACGATAAGGTTTTAATCATACGCCCGGTGTTTCCCTGGGTCCGAAGCGCAATTTACGACCCCGCTGCACCAGGTGGAGTGATCGGCAGCGATACAGGGTTGGGGGATATCCAGACTTTTGTCATGATTGGCCCCAACGCCTCCAGGGGTAAAGTCTGGGGCATTGGTGCCACCTTTAAATTTGATACCGCTTCAAGTGATGCTCTTGGCCAGGGCAAAAATCAGGCCGGGCCCGCAGCGATGTTCCTCAATATAGGAAAGAATTGGACAACTGGTGTCGTAGTACAACACTGGTGGTCTTATGCGGGTGACGAAGACCGTGCAGACACCAGTCAGACTGATTTGCAATACATCATGCGTCGCGCCCTGCCAGGCGGTTGGTCAATAGGGATGGGGCCAACCGTGACATTTGACTGGAAGGCCCCGAGTGGCGAAAAGGTGACGTTCCCGATCGGCCTCGGAATAACCAAGACGGTGAAATGGGGTGGCACTCCCATTAAGATGCGACTGGAACCACAATATTCGATCATAAAGCCGGACCACCTTGGAACCGCCTGGAATATTCGCCTGCAATTTACACCGGTGATAAAAAGCCCATTCATGAAGTGAGTACCGGATTGGCCAATGCTTCCCGCTGCACGGGAATCTTTTATAGAGAAGTTGGAATCGAGGACCGGCTTTGGTGGCGACCTTATTGAACTATGAACACTGATGTGAGACATTTTGCGGCTTGGGTGGGGCAATTCAAACAGGTGCATTTCAATCAACCCGGAGTTGGGACAAAAGCCAGTGAGTTTTAAAGCAATAATCCAATTACTTTTCACATTGCTTCTGCTTGCCCTTCTCGGCGCATGCACGACCATTCCGGTAGATGAACGAAACCAGATTCGTGAAGAAGTAAACCAAACTGCAGAAAGAACCATAGCGCAAATAGCTGCAAACGATCCTGAAATTCAGAACTTGTTAGACAATGCGGTTGGATATGCCGTTGCCAGCGTTTCTACAACCAAAATCCCTGTCCTCGGCGGTGGTTATGGGCTCGCACTTCTGCACGACAATGAAAACAACACCCGTACTTACATCAACATATCCCGTTTTGACCTGGGAGCAGGTATTGGCGCGGGAAAATTCCGAGTACTGATTATTTTCAACAACCACGAGGTCATGGAAAAGTTCCGGGCGGGGGCCTGGCATTCCGCGGTTGGTGCTGAAACTACTGTAGGTTCGCAAACCACCAGCCAGGTTGCCACGGGTGACAAGGGGTACAGTTTACATTTTGCATCCGATACCGGTGCTTCAATATCGGCAACCGCCCGCCTGGTCAAAACATCCATCAACGAAGACCTGACAGATACCGGTATTTCCGAGGTCAGCTTTCCAAATACCGGTTTTGATTCCATGGGTGAGCAAAGTGAAGGTGCGCCAAGAACCTGGGATCACAAACTACCGTTTTTAGCCCAAAAGGTCATCGACAAAGGATATGACCTGCCCCTTCCTTACGGGATTGGTTTCACCTACGCGAATGTCGACCAGTTGCAACTGCTCGACGAATTGCAGGTTGGCATCAACGGTTCGGAAATTATCCCGTTTGACTTTGTCAGCTTTGAAAACGCACGTTCTTTTAGCGATTCCTACAGTCTGAAAGCGGATGCATGGGTTCTGCCTTTTATGAATGTGTATGTCATGCTGGGCAAAGTCCGTGGTCACGCAGATCTCGATATCGACCTGGATGGCAACGGGATGCTGGAGCATCTTGATATTTCTTGCGAAGGCCTTCCTCCCAGCCCGCTATGCCCTCTTCTCGAGGATAAAACCTTCACCCTACCGCTCTTCAAAGCTGATTTTGATGGAACAACCTACGGAGTCGGGGCCACATTGGCAGCAGGCTGGAAGGGGTGGTTCGTTGCTCTGCCTTTCAACCTCACTTACGCTGACATATCAGGTTCGGAGACCGATGGTATCAATTACACGGTCACTCCCAGGTTTGGAAAGACACTTAACCTCGGCCGAAACGGCAATCTGTCATTATTCGCCGGCGGCAATTATCTTAAATCAGACCTGACCATTGACGGTACCTTTGAAACACCGGATGGCCTGCTGAGTTTTGATTACATCATTGATCAGAAAAATAAGGATAAGTGGAACGCCTTGCTTGGCTTTAACTGGGATGTTAACAGGCGTCTGTCATGGTCGGCCGAATACAATGGGTTCATCGGTTCCCGTGATGCGTTTATTACATCGATTAACTGGCGGTTCTGAACGCGGGGAGTGAACCGGCTTGCTGAAGGCGACCTGCTGTTAGAGACAGGCCAACAATTACGGTAATGTACTAACCTGATAACCCAGCTTTTCCGCCGGCGATTTACAAGCTTTCTTGCCAATTGGAGATAACGTGCACCCGGTCAATTATGGCCGGCTCAGAGCGCTTCAGCGTGTAGAGCTTTTGGCCATCGGAGGAAACATCATAGGAACGCCCCGGGGTATCGAGGAAATCCGCCACAGTAAATGTCAGTTCTTCCGTCCCAAAGCCAAGTTCAGGTTCTGTTTGCACGGCGATTGACCAAAATTCATCGCCCCTGCGGAAAAATATCTTCCCGCAAGGACACCAGACACTTTCAATACCGCCATTGACCGTTACCTGTCGACGCTGGCCATTTTCAGCCAGTGACCGAACCCATATTTCAAAACGGCCGGTTTCATCGGAACTGTACGCCAGCCACTGGCCATCAGGTGAAAAAACAGCACCCCACTCCAGAGACTCGGCGGCAAGCTCCTGCAATTCCGTTTGCCCGGATATATCAAACAGGCTGACCCTGGAGGTATTCCAATTAGAAATAGCCAGCATGGTGCCGTCGGGTGACCAGTCCGAGACATTGGCCTCAACTTCTGTTGAATCCATCAGCAAGCGTGGGGTACTGCCATTGGCCGGGACGAGTTTGATGCGCGTATCAATAGTCGCTTCCGTGTTCTCGGTGATAGCAAGTGAACCATCCGGAGCGTATTTCGGCCAGCCAAAGCCGACACTGCCCGAAAGCTTTTTACCCTTTCCCTGAACCAGGTCATATACCCAGACATAGTCTTTCACATCCGCAACCTGCAGGGCCAATTCGTTGTCATTGGCGTTTACGTCCAGTACACCAAAGCGTTGTGGTGCAGGCAATAAGCTACTTTCCTGACCGTCAACATCCACAACGATGACCTGACCGACAGCACGGTCCGTACCGGGCACATACACGAGCGTCCCGGCCGCTGAGTGGGCCATTTGCACTTGGTGGAAAGTTGAATCCATGGCAACGTTTTTCAGTACCAGTTGCGCTTCCCCTTCAACCTCGGCCGATTTCACATTGAATGGCACGGTGAACAAATGACCATTACGGCCAAATACCAGGTGCCCGTTGGGAATCCAGCGGGCATCAAAGCCTGAGATCCCCAGCGGCTCGAAATTACCGGTCTTAAGGTCCACGCGTTGGATTTCCGCGTAATCACCACTAATGGAAAAATTACGTTGCGTAGCAAGCGCGAATTCGGTACCGGGAAGAACACTGCTGAAAAACAAGGGCATATTTTTACCCACGACTTCCACATTGCCGGAACGCACATCTGCACGTCTCAGGCTATTGCCCTGGTCGTCGACAAAATAGATGGTGTTCTCCTCCAGCCATTGCGCACGAACAGGTGAACTTGAAGCGGCGATGGTTTTCACATCAACGCCTTCCACAGGAACCCGCTTGAGGCGTTCATTGGTCAGAAAACCGATGAATTTTCCATTTGGGGAAAAGAATGGATGAATGGCGCCTTCGGTGCCCGGAATTTTCTCGGGCTGGGAAAAGCCGTCAAGACGGTGACGAACCAGGTGTGAACCATCCGGGTCGGTGGAAATATAAGCAAGCCAGCGGCTGTCCGGTGAAATAGCAATGGATGGACTGTCAAAGCCAATATCGGCCGTGGCCACGCCCAATGGTGCCTCAGCGGGTAACATTACTGTAGCGGCAATCACCGGCAAAGTACCATTATCCGCGAAACGGGTGACTGCTTTTCCGGCCGGGCGCAAATCCAGGACATAACGATCCACCAACAGGAACGCCACCGCCAGTATGACCAATCCCATGATGATGTAGTTGAAACGCTGGCTGGAGACCTGTGTGACCGAACCCGAAACGTGTGCCTCGGCGTTGGTTACGATGCCACCCGGTGTTACCTCGTAAGCCCAGGCCAGCAGTAACGCCACCGGAAAACCCAGCAACACCAGGCCAGCCACCAGAGTGGTTGCCCAGTCCGGCACGTGCAGTGCCGGGAAAAACACATCCGCCGCCTGTACCAGCAACCAGGCGACGATCGCGTAAGTAGCACCGACTTTGAATACGTGGCGTTTTTTCAGCTCTTCGAAGAACGTCATCCCGGAAGTATAGGCACCATTAAAGCCATATTGCCAGAAATCCACTTACTTTGAACATCGCTTATCGCCAGCATTCACCTGAAATACCTGTGGGGCATCAATGAGGAACTCTCATATGGGCCTCTCAGTATCGTCCCGGTTTTTTTAGCATTACAGCAACCCGGGCGTGCATTGCTTTACGTTGCCGGCGTTGCTTTTCCAGTGCCGCCTGGAAGCGTGGCTGGTCACGTAAGGAGACAAACCCCGGTTCCTGCTCATCCCACTCATATCGTCTGCGGCCTGCTTCAACTGCCTGTTCATACCAGTCGAGCGCTTCTTCCGTATTTCCACGTAAAGCCTCAACAAAGGCCATACTCCAACGAAAAAACCAGGCTTCGTGACCCGTTTCCAGGATGACCAGGGTTGCGTGTTCAAATTCATCAATCAAGGTTGTGGCTGATTGTTGATCACCAACTCGCTGCAACAGGTGTGCGAGCATCAACCTTGGGTAGGAATTCAAGGAATCTGACAATGCAACCGCCTTTTCAACATACTCCCGTGCAATATTCCAGTTGCCCGCCATCTGCTCAATTTCGGCAGCCATTTGCCAGCTGAATGCATTATCGGGATATGAAACCCGCATACGTTCTGCATGAACCCGGGCCTGCTCAATATCGCCGGCCATCAAGTATCGGACTGAAAGACTTAGTTCGGTCGCCAGTGAGATGGGGATAGCCGCAGAAACGTTTTCCTGCCACTGTTCAGCTTCATCATAAAACTGCATATCGCGTAAATAAATTGCCAGACGCTCAGCGCCAAATACACGTTCACTGTCCCGTACCTGGTAGCGTACCGCTTCGTCCCAGTGCCCCTGTAAGCTGTAAATTTCGGCGATATTAAATAGCGCCTCATCATAGCCAGGATTCATTTCAACCGCTTTCAGATAATGGCCAAGGGATTCCTGATAATGGCCCTCATTAAAACTGACAATACCCAGTGCCTTATATGCCTCCGGCAATACGGGGTCGATTGATAGAGCCAACTCTGCCTTCTGGGTGGCCATTTCGGCCCATTCCTCACCCATTCCATAATTTGATGCGCGCAATGCGTAACCGTTT
>JAOUCZ010000056.1 GCA_029859505.1 Lysobacterales bacterium
GGTAACAAAACCAGTTACTGACCATGGATATAATTTCATCAAAAATTTCCTTTTTAATTGAATTACAAAAATCAGGCACGTCACTGCGAGAATAAATTTTTATTGGTGTCCTGGTACAGCATCCCCGCTCCGTGCGATTTTGGTATATCGAAATATCACTGTCAACTTGTATTGCCAATCTTTTTGCGGGTAATCGAGCTGAACCATGCCTTGCATCGGCCAGGATTTGTCCGCAAAGCATGGTTTGATTCAAGTAATTGACTACGGCTCAGAGGGTTCGTAAGTGCGCTGTGCTTCGCTCCAACCGGTGCATGGTGTAAAATTAATCTGCTACTCAGGCAATCTTGCTTAAGTACATTCAGCGCAAGCCTTTTCCACACACGGGGTTCTCACAATGGCCACAGTAATCCTTCAAAACGATCTGATCGAAAGCGTAGCGGATGCCCTCCAATACATCTCCTACTACCATCCGGTTGACTTCATCCAGGCATTAAACACGGCCTACGAAAAGGAGGCCAATCCGGCGGCAAAAGACGCCATGGCGCAGATACTGATCAACTCACGCATGTGTGCGGTGGGCCACCGGCCGATTTGCCAGGATACGGGAATCGTTACGGTGTTTTTAAACGTCGGTATGGATATTCAGTGGCAGGGTGACATGAGTGTCACCGACATGGTTAATGAGGGTGTACGCCGTGCCTATATGAACCCAGACAACAAGTTGCGTGCCTCGATTCTCGCCGACCCGGATGGTGCCCGTAGTAACACCGGTGATAACACACCGTGTGTAATCCATTACCAGTTGGTACCGGGTGATAAACTCGAGGTACACGTCGCTGCCAAGGGTGGCGGTTCAGAGGCAAAGTCCAAGTTTGCGATGCTCAATCCTTCCGACTCGCTTGTAGACTGGGTGTTGAAGATGGTGCCTGTCATGGGTGCAGGCTGGTGCCCGCCCGGTATGTTGGGGATAGGAGTCGGTGGAACTGCTGAAAAAGCCATGATCATGGCCAAGGAAGCTTTGCTGGAACCGATCAATATTCAGGAGTTGAGAGAGAAGGGTGCCGAGACCCGCGCCGAGGAGCTACGCCTGGAATTATATGACAGCATCAATGCGCTTGGGATTGGTGCACAGGGTCTGGGAGGCCTCACCACGGTGCTTGATGTCAAGGTCAAGGATTTCCCCACACACGCCGCCAACAAGGCTGTTGCCATGATTCCCAATTGCGCAGCGACCCGGCATACGCATTTCGTGCTGGATGGTTCCGGTCCTGCGCTTATGGAAGTTCCAAGCCTGGATGACTGGCCGGAAGTAACCCGTGAAGCCGGCGGCAATGTCAGGCAAGTCAATCTCGATACGGTTACCCGCGAAGAAATCAAGGACTGGAAACCGGGTGATACGCTGTTGTTGAACGGCAAGATGCTGACTGGTCGTGATGCAGCGCACAAGAAGATGGTAGATATGATGGCTGCGGGCGAGGAACTACCCGTGGACCTTACCGGCCGTTTCATCTATTACGTGGGTCCGGTCGATCCGGTCCGTGATGAAGTTGTTGGCCCTGCAGGCCCGACAACGGCAACCCGCATGGATAAATTCACACGCACGATGCTGGAAGAAACCGGGTTGATGGGTATGGTAGGTAAGGCCGAGCGAGGCCCGGCGGCGATTGAAGCCATTCGTGACAACCAGGCCGTTTACCTGATGGCGGTTGGTGGTGCGGCCTACCTGGTGGCACAGGCCATCAAATCCTCAAAAGTGCTGGGTTTTCCGGAGTTGGGCATGGAGGCGATCTACGAGTTTGAGGTCAAGGATATGCCGGTAACCGTAGCAGTGGATGTCAACGGTGAATCCGTGCACAAGACAGGCCCACAGGTATGGAAACAAAAAATTGAAATAGGCAATTTATTGAAATAGGGACCAATGGTCAGTTCTGACGGTCGCTAATTTCACTCAATTTATTCACTAAGAATCAGAAGGGGCCAGCCAGGCCCCTTTTTTTTGAGACTCATTTCTCAATACGAATAATTCTCATTAGAAAAAGTTCAGCGTCTCGACTATGCTAAGAGTTCGGGGGCAGTTTATATCCAAAGGTTTAAACGTTTATCGGCCATGCTCGATTACATGCTTAAAAAATTGGGCGTGGCATTGAAGTTCCAGGGCAGGGACAGAGTGCTTCGGAGAGTAAACAAATTTCTACATTCATCAAAAATTACAAACGGAAGGTGATTAAATGAGTAATAACAACTACCAATTTCTTGTCTGTCAGGATGCAGATAGCGACGCGATCAGCCTCTGGGAGTTTGATCCGGAAAACCCAAGGTTGGTCACAAAGAGAAAAACATCTGCCATCGCCTCCATCGAAAAAGGCAGTCATTTGGCCCAGGTTGGTAATTATGCACTGGTGTGGAGGCCATTGAATGATCATGACCAATATGAATACCAGTTATTGGAATTCGACCCCAACCAGTCGAATCCGTTTGGCAGCGTGCGAAATGGCAAATGGACTACCGGAGCAGTTCAGTCAGGCGCCTGGTCGAAAGGAAAATTTTTTGGTTCGCGGTCCGATTTTGCCAATGCTGGTGGTGCCACCAAAGGCTATGAAAGCGGTAAGGACCTGATCCTGTGCTCGATGCACAACTTTGTTCTGAACTGGATACCAACCGATGGCAGGGGAACTTACCAGTTATGGAATTTCGACCATAAAAGCAGAGACCCCCTACCAGGTCACATCACTCCGCAGGGCGCATGGCGAGACATCCAGCAGGGACACGAGCTGATATCGATCGGTGGTTACGTGATTGATCTGGAAGCGGCAACGGGTGATTACTCAATTTGGCAGTTTGATGCGCAGGACAAGAACCCCCTGAGTTATCCAGCCATTCAAAGCGGCAGTTGGAAATCTCTCGGAATTAACAAAAAACATGAACTGGTCGCCATTGGGAATTATGTTCTTGACTGGGTGCCTTCTGACGGGAGCTATCGTTTATGGGGCTTTGATCCTGTTGCTGAAAATGCACTGAAAGGTCCTGTTAAAAGTGGAAAATTGCCAAAATCTTTTTCCAAAAAAACAACGGTCACCGCCCTTGAGACGCTGATTCCTATTGATGAAGAGAAGGCGAAAATTCCAGGAACAATGGATTTCATGCGTTCCAGGATAGAACATGTTGTGTACTACATGATAGAGAACCGTTCACTCGATCACATTTGCGGGTGGTTATATGAAAACAAGGTACCCAACTTGTTGATTGGGTCTGATAAGCCCTATAACGGTGTTGATAAGAACTTCACCAACGAATACCAGGGTGATGTCCGCGCGATCACAAAATACAAGGATGGCAAGAATTCTACCAAGGCGGATCCATTCAAACTCGAGTTGCTTGACCAGGACCCCTACCATGACAACTCGGATGTGATGCGGCAGTTATTCCGTCATAACCCCGAGGATTACGCCGCAAAAGGTACACCCGACATGGGTGGGTTTTACTGGAACAATGGCACCCCGGAAGTCATGGAGGGTTATACGCCGGATCAATTGCCGGTTATCAATGGCCTTGCCGAAAAATTTGCCATATCTGATGAGTGGTTCTGCTCGATGCCTGGCGGCACGGACGTCAACCGGGCCTTTTCGCTGACCGGTTCGTCTTTCTGCCAACAGAACAACTTCCAGAATGGTGTGGAATATACAGAGTGGTCTGATTATCCGCACCGGCCTTCGATCTGGAAAGTTCTTTGGAGTAACGGTGAAGAAGACTGGAAGATTTACAATGCGGTTGAGTGGGTTGATTGCAAGTTTACCTACAACCTGTTCCTGAAGGGGCAGATTCCGTCTGTTGACTCACCGTACAGTATTGGAAATTTTGCACCGCAGTTGAACCAGTTTTACGATGATGCCAAGTATGACACTTTACCCAAGTTCAGCTTTCTTGAACCCAAGTGGGTGGCATCCAACGGCTCTACCTCGTACCACCCGGGTAATGATCTGATTCCAGGTGAGAGAACGCTAAACGACATATTTACGGCTCTCCAGGAGAGTCCGGCGTGGGAGAAAACACTATTTGTGCTTACCTTTGACGAACATGGTGGAATCGCCGACCATGTTCCGCCCCCCTATGCGGCCAAACCCTGGGCCAATGACTCTGTCCAGGGCTTTGACTTTGACCTGATGGGGGTCCGGGTTCCAACCATCCTGGTTTCGCCATGGATCAAAGAGAAGACCGTTTTCCGTTCGGAAACCGATGTGGCTTATGACTCCACCTCCATTCTTGCAACTTTGCTGGATTGGATGGGTGTACCAAGATCCAGGTGGGGTTTGGGCGAACGAACCGATAATGCTCCGACGTTCGAAAGTGTACTGCAGGCCAAGACCCCCCGTAAAAAGAAAGTTACCCTGGACCTGCCCCATGACTCGATGTTTCCGGCACTTGATGACTCGACACCTGCGGATGCTCCGGTCAAACATGATTTGGAAGTCAATGGACTACACGAGTTGGTAGCGCCCCGGATGATTGCAGATATCACAAAAGGGCATATGACGGGTGCAGAGTCCAAGAAGCTGGCCGAAGAGATTATGGCTGCATCACCTACGGCGCAGGCATTACACGCGAACATTGATGCCCTGCACAAGAAGTACAAGGGCTGTTAGTTGCTTCTTTGAAGCTCCATTTGGCGACGGCTGCCTGTTTTAGGCGGGCAGCCGTTGCCTATCGGATCAGTTGCTAAAACTCCATTCCGGTTGAGAGTCCGCCATGATTTGCTTGACCTTCTTGTCCGATTTCCAGCGTTTTTTCATTTTCTCAAGCACCGCTTTGGGGTCAGCCTCCCAGTTTTCAGCCATTTCCGCCTGCCAGCCTGCGCAGATTAAATCCTGCCGCATCACATTCATCGCATCTGCCTCGTGATTCGGGTCACTGGTGTCGCCCAACTCGAAGAGGTAGGTGCTCGGGTGGTTGGTGCAAAGAAGATTGGTTGTTTTGTAGTAATCATCGCTATCTTTATCGCTTACTTCCCAATTCCGAACCACTTTGAGTTCTACCAGGGTCATCGGCTTCCAATCCGGTCCATAGTCGGCATACCGTTCCCTGATGAAATCGATGGCGGGAGCACCTCCGACCACCATGGGTGCGGTTAGTGTTTTAGTCGCGTTGGCACCCAGGAACATCTCCAGGAGTGTCGAGACATAGAGGCTGAATGACAGGTTGTAGTTATCGATATCTTTTGAATCACCACCAGGCGCTGCGATGGGGACAAGATCCAGCAGACGCTCCATCAACGTGTTCTGTTTGCCGTCAAAACCATTGTGCAGAAGTAATAGTTCCCAACGCCGGCAGGTCGGGTTGTAAAGGTAGTCATCAAAATTCTGGGCTTCAATAGGTGGAAAGTGCAGCATTTGAACAGATTTATAGGCTGACATTGCCAGGCCAAAGGGCAGGTAGAATCTCAAATCCGTGGTGGTCATTTGTCCGGAATTAAAAATGTCCTGCGCAATCTTGGCCGCTTTGAGCATGCCCGGTATGGTCACTTTATAACGCGACAAATCCTGATCGGGGCTGGTCAATTTGACGTGATATAAACCATCTGCTTCATGAAAGTAGGCATCAGCCCAGGAACCAAAGAACATGTCACGCTGCAGTGTTTGATTAAAGGCATGTGAAAGCACATCTGTCAGCCGGATGTTCGGGTCAAATGCAGAGAACATCTGGGCCAGGTCTCTCTGTTCACCGAGGGTAATATCGATTGAATCCATTTAAAATACCTCTTAAGTTTTATTGGTTTTTAGCAAGGGGTGTGACGCAAGCATAGGAGTCATCGCACAAAAATTCCACTCTCTGAAAATCAGGTACTAGACAAGCAAGCTGGAATACTCGGAAAATAGGGTCGTAAATACAGATGGGACGAGATTTCCGATGAATAAATGTATGTCTTATTTTAAATTTATCCAATTGCTGGTTTTGGGTTTGGCACTGTTGGGAGCCAGTAGTGTTTTCGCTGCCGATCGATACCGTTTAAGCAGTCAGTTCTATCACCTCGGTGAGTTGATCGCCAAGCCGATGATAGATGTAGAAGAGGGTGAGACAATTGCCGGTACCTTTTCTGATGAGGGCAGGGGGCAATACAAGGTTGTTGTGTTGGTGAGGCCTGTTGCAGATGAGCAGGTCTATGTTTCCATGCAGTTTTCTTCCGGAAAGTTAAACATCCAGCCAAACTTGCTTGCCGGCATCGGTCAGCCGAGATCGGCCACCATCAAAAAGGTTCGCATGAATCTACTGGTGGAAGAGATCAAAGAAGAGGATTTGGAAATCCCTGACCTTCAGTTCAAGGCTCTTACCCAAATTGACGGAAAAACTTTTCTGGAGTAGACCAGGCAGGGTTTACAGTTTTGTGCTTAAGCTTCAGCTTTGGCTGGCAGAAAAGGACTGATCAGTTCCTGTACATTCACACGTGCACCCAGGCGGGAGCAGAGCATGAAACAGCCCACCAGTTTGCGGTGCAGGAACATCGTTTCAGGTGGTGGAACCCGGTACTCGCTCATATCTTCATAAAACATTTCGAGACCTGCCTCCCTTCCGCGGGCAAATACGTCTGAAGTACCAAAATCATAAATGCCCCCCTTGATAACCGGTTCAGAAACCAGTCGAATCAGATTAAGTATCCTCTCTACATATTCGTCACTATTCCCCGGGTTGATATAACCCATTTTTTCAGCTAACTGGCGCAAAACAAGGTCATCCTTGTCAATCATTGCACGTGCAATCTGAGCGTAGCGGTGGGTAAAATCCTCCTTGAAACTCACCGTTGAACCAAAGTCCAGAAGGACAACGCGATCAGTTTCTGGCTGGTACAGGTAGTTGGCGAAATTGGGGTCTGACTGCATGGTACGAAATTCGAATAATTCTCGGAACATCAGGTGCTGCAGCAAGGCGCCAACACCGTCTTTTAACTCCTGCGCAACCCCGTGATCAGCAAGTGATTCCAACGGAACTCCCTCGATGTAATCCATGGCCAGGATTCGTTTCGTTGTCATATCATCATGTACGCCAGGAACCACGAAGTGCGGTTCATCCTCCACCAGTTTCCGATAGTCCCTGAGATATTGCGCCTCGACGATATAATCCGCTTCCTGGTGTAACTGTCGCTTGGCCTCTTTGACTATTCCAGAAATGTCGATATCAACTGGTAGCAGGTTGATCAGGCGCATCAGCATCGCCATGTTGTCGACATCACTGTTAATGCTTTTAGCGACACCCGGGTACTGGATCTTGAGTGCCAGGTCACGTCCGTCCTCGGTAAAGACACGGTGTACCTGTCCTATCGAGGCCGCCGCTACGGGTTCGTAATCAAAATCAATAAACCGGCTTTGCCAACCCTTGCCGTATTCACGCCCCATAACGCGATTGATTTGGGAAAGCGGCATGGTATTGGCGGAATCGCGCAGGATGGCCAGCGCATCTGAAAATTCCCGTGGTAGAAAGTCTGCACTCTCCATGGACAGGATTTGCCCCATTTTCATGGCAGCACCGCGCATACCTGCAAGACGGTTGGCCAGTTTCTTGGCGTTGGTTGCCGTTAGCAAAACATTGTAGGCGTCTTCAGGTTTTGTTTTTCCAAGCCGGCGTACAGACTCTGCAACACCACCCAGTGCCAACTCACCTGCGGTTAACCCCAGTCTTGCAAGACGTCCGATCCGGGTGGTGGGTACACGTGATTTTTTCATGATGTGTTCAGGCCGGAAACACGATGGCGCTGACACATGCTGGAATTACCACGTGTCTTTAATCCAATCGTATGGCTCTCTTTTTATCCACTGGGCACGGGTAAAGTCAGGAAAATTCTGCACCTCACCATTGTTGGCAATTGAAACTTCGGATAAGGGTGTTATCGCACTCCAGGCCGCTGCATCATAGGCATCCAGCGGCGGTGCAATATTCCTTTTTGCCGATTCAACGAATGCATTGAGTACAAAGAAATCCATGCCTCCGTGTCCTGCACCCTCGGCATCGCCGCCAAATTTTTTCCATAGCGGATGATCGTACTTCTGAAGCCATTCATCGGCTTGATCCCAGCGATGTGGCTCTGAATGACCTTCGATATAGATTCTGTTTCCGTCGACTTCCCAAAGACCACTGGTGCCCTGCACACGGAAGCCGAGAGAGTAGGGGCGGGGCAGGTTGGTATCATGGGTGACAATGATGGTTTCGCCTTTTGCTGTATCGATGGTCGTGGTCACCACATCGCCAAGCTTCCATTCGAGGCTGGCGTTGGGATGATCAGGTCCGCCCTGCGCAACCACATGGTTATGCAGGCCTCTCGATTTTGTTGCATGCGAAGTCAGGGAAACGAAACGGTTTCCCCGGTTAATGTCAGCGTAAGCGGCGATGGGGCCTATACCGTGTGTAGGGTAAAGATCCGCATTTCGTTTCAGGCTGTGCAGGGTTCGCCATTGCGCTTCACTGGCCGCTTTCGGACCAAATTCAACACCGCCGCCGTAGGGCTGCTCTCCATTGTTAAATTTCACTTCCCGGAGGTCGTGTTGATAACCGCAACGGAAGTGGATCAATTCTCCAAACACATTCTGGCGAACCATGTTCAGCACGGCCATCACATCGCGACGGTAGTTCACATTCTCAAGAATCATCATGTGTGTACCGGTTGCTTCATGGGTGTTGACCAGATCCCAGCATTCGGCGAGGGAGGTGGCAGCCGAAACTTCCACACCGGCGTAGATACCGGCTTTCATGGCATCTACTGTCATCGGGGTATGCCATAACCATGGTGTTGATATGATCACGGCATCCAGGTTTTTCAGCTCCAGCAGATTCCGGTAGTCGTAATCGTTGCTACCAAACTCCCTGGCTTTTCTGCGGCCTGCATTGGCAATGTGTTGCTGGCAGATAACAAGTCTTTCAGGGTTGGTATCACAGATTGCCACGACCTCGACATCATTCCGTTTGAGTGAGTTTTCGAGATGCCATGTTCCCCTGAGACCAACCCCGATAAAACCCAAACGCAGCTTGGTGTCTGCAGATCTTTTACCCAGGACAAGGCCTGGTGCGACCAGTAGCCCTGCACCTGATATTGCAGCTGAATTGATAAAATCGCGTCTCTTGAGTTTCATGCACGTTCTGCCAGTGATGACCTGTCGGCTATCTTAGTCGTTCTCTACCGTCTTACCGCTTAAGCGGTCAGCGTAGGGTTTGAAACTGATATCCCTTCCCAGGAACTCGGTAACCAACTCTGCGGCCGGTTTGCTGCCACCGCTGCCAAGTACGATATCCCGATAGGCACCGGCGACTTCAACATTTCTCAGACCTTGTTCTTCAAAACGGGTGAACATATCCGTGGCGATCGCCAGCGACCATTGGTAGGTGTAATAAATTGCGGAATAGCCGTTGAGATGACCGAAATTGGCATAGAAGTGTGTATCCGGAATGGATTCAAAATTGGTGTATTCGCTGACCATGCGCGGAATCAATTCATCGAGGTCAACATTGGCCGGGTCCTGGTTATAAATATTCAGGGACATCGCTGCAAAACTCAGCTGGCGGCGTGTACCCATTCCCAGGCCAAAATCACGCGCTGCGATCATCTTGTTCAACAGTTCCTCGGGAATCACCTCTCCGTCACTGTTTTTCGCAAAGCGGGAGATGGTTTCATAATCCCAAACCCATTCCTGCAGCATTTGTGAGGGTGCTTCTACGAAGTCCCATTCAGTGGCGATACCGGAAATATTGCTCCACTCCTGGTGACCGGCAAACATCCAGTGAATCAGGTGTCCGAACTCGTGCAGAAAGGTAACTACCTGGCCGTGCTGCATCAGGTCTGTACCGGCCGGGAAATTGCAGATTAAAGCGGCAACCGGTAGTTGCTCACCCTCAATACCATTGACGAAGGGGAACATCGCGGCGTGTTGATACTTGCCTTCACGAGGATGCATGTCGAGATAAAAGCGACCCAGCACCCGGTCACCACTCAGCAACTCATAAGATTCGACATCTGCATGCCAGGTCTCAGTTTCCCAGGGTCTGATCTGAACCTGGAACAGGTCCTGAACCAAGGTCAGGATACCGTCGCGGGTATTGACGTAATTGAAATACTCCCGTGTTTCCTTGGAATCGACCAGGAATTTTTCGGTTCGGACTTTTTCAGTGATAAATGCGCGTTGCCATGGTTCGACACGCTCCGCATCAGGTTGATCCTGCCGCAAACGCTCCAGTAAAATGTTGTAGTCACGGTCATTGGCCTCGACCGTATAACCCTTGAGTTCTTCAAGGAAGCTTGCCGCTCGTTCCGGCGAGCCGACCATCTTGTCTGCTGTGACCAGTTCCGCATGATTCTTGAAGCCAATCAATTGTGCCAGTTCGAACCGAATCGCCATGAGTTGTTCCAGCACCTCCTTGTTTTGCGGGTAAGCCCGGTTCATGTCCATGGTGATCAGTTCTTTCCTCAGCTCATCGCTTTCCGAATAGGTCATGAATGGGTATTTATCGGGGTACTGGGTGGTAACCTGGATTTTGCCTTCCTCACCGGGTGGATGGGCATCGATAAAGTCCTGTGGTAACCCGGCGAGATCTTCAACGGAGTCCAGTTCCATCGTACGGACATCCTCGCGAATATTACGGCTGAAAGTCTGGCCGACTTCGACCAGTTCGGTGTTCAATTCCCGAATACGCTCACGGGTTGCCTCATCCTTGTCCACACCTGAAAGGCGAAAACCCAGCAGTGCCTTTTCTACGGAATGCTGTGTGGCCTGACTCTCGTTGCTGACATCCAGTTGACTGACAGCTTCATAAATAGGCCGTGACAGGCCAAGGTCGGTACCGATTTGGGACAGTAACTGTGCACACACCTCACCGGCTGTCCTGAGCTCAGGGTCCGGGTGGATTCCGCTAAGGCTTTGTGCGGCCATTATCATGTTGCCAATACTGGTTGCAAGGCTGTCGAGAGACTTGTAGTAATCATCGACGGTGGCTTTACCTTCGAAAGATTCCAGGATGGCCTTGTGCTCCAGCATCAGTTGATTTTCTGATTCACACAGTTCAGTCAAAGCGGCAGGGGTCTCCAGATCGGCCAGGCTGATGACGGAGTAACGTACCGGTAGCGCAGCAGCAGTTGCATCGGGAGTGGCCGGTTGAGCAACTGCCGGGGTGTCTGCCTCCGAGCTTGGTTTACAGGCGGCCAGTAATACTGACGCGGCGATTAGCGTAACGACCAGACTATATTTCATTTGGATTCCTTCACGAAGTGTTCGAGTGCCCTGTCGTGGGCAAGCCCTATATTTTGACGAGAAGACGCGTTCAATTCAATCTTGATCGGACATTGCGAAAGCTAATTCGGATAAAGCAGTGCCATCAGAAGGTCGTTCGCTCGAACAGAACCTGGCTTTCGGTTTCGCTGACATTGATACCGAAGCGGGTGCCCAGGACTTTTTTCAGTTGCGCACTACTTGAAATGCTATGCCTGTGCTCTCCGGAGCCTGTGATTATCCAAAACTCATGATTGCGCAATGACCGGACCTCATCATCCATGATTCTTGAAACAACGAGATGATTGACGAACGTGGCATTTGGATGTTTGTGAGAATAAAAATGGCCCACTTCACAATCCGCAGAACCGTAGCGTGCGAGTTCAAATTTGTACAGGGAGTAAAACTCCCCATCCTTCAGGGTTTGCATATGAAACTCTCCCGGATGTCGTTCCTCGATTCGGAAGACCCGAAAACTTTCACGTGACACTTCACCTGACATGCTGACCGGATGTTGCGGCCCCAATGGCCCAAACCCGACATCGGCGATGTAGCGGTCGCCACCGTTTTTCACCAGCGTGATTCGGTGCGTCAGGCCCGGGTGGATGTCCTGGTTATAGATGACCCTGCCGAGGTACAGGCACACCTCGTATCCCAGTTCCTGCAACATTTCAAAAAGTAAACTGTTTTGTTCAAAGCAGTAACCCCCGCGGCCGCTCACAATAATTCGCCGGTATAGTGATGCGATGTCCAGCGGCAGGTCTTCTCCAAGCATGGGTCCAACACTTGAGAAGGCAAACCGCGCTGCATGACGCCGTGTAATTTCACGCAAAAAGTGCAGGTTGGGGTTGTTCCTGGTGAGATTCAATGCCCGGAGATACTCATCGGCCATATCAGAGCGTTTCATTTCCCCTTCCATTTATTTTCCCCTAATTTGCTATACATCAAGATAGTATGCATCAAGCATTTCCGAGTCCCAAATTCAGGGTAAGATTAACATCTTCGCAAGCACGGAAATTACAGCCATGATCGAGCTGAAATTCAAAACGCCTGACGCCTGGGCCAAGGGAATCGTTAATGCCATGGATGTATTTTTGCCAGATCATGCTGCGGCTGAGAAAAAGGCTTCCAGTATGGCAATGACCATGGTGTCGCATTACCCTGACAGAACGGCACTCGTGACCGCCATGATTGAGCTTGCCCTGGAGGAACTCAGTCATTTTCGTTCAGTGGTTAGACTTATGCAGGATCGTGGCCTGGTCTTGCTGCCTGATGAGAAGGATCCCTATGTCAATGCCCTGCGCCGCGAAGCCCGACAGGGGAGTGATCTGTATCTAATGGATCGCTTGCTCATTGCCGGCATCGTCGAATCACGTGGTGCCGAACGATTTGGTTTGATAGCCGAGGCCTTGCCGGCAGGTGAGTTGAAACGGTTTTATGATGCGATTACGCGTTCCGAGCAGGGGCACGAAGAATTGTTCCTGCAGTTTGCCCGGCGTTATTTTGAGCCAGGTGAGGTACAGCAGCGTCTTGATGAGTTGCTCACAGCCGAGGCTGCCATCGTCAGAGATCTGCCTATCCGGCTCGCACTTCACTAAAGCTGACCGGGCAGGCAAGGCGAAGTGAAAAAATACCTGCAAAACTATGCAGAGCCTGTAGTTGCAGCACTCGAGGGCCTGCCAGACCAGCCGGCCTGGCAGAACGTGATGATTATTCCCGCCTGTAACGAGGGTGCCGGGTTGCTTCGGTCACCGCCTCCATGTGGTGGTCGCAGCTTGATGATACTGGTGATCAATGAACCGGAAAATGCCGCGCAAAATGTGTCAGAAAGTAACCGGTTCCTGGCTGCAGCGGTGCAGGAACGGTTCACGCCTTTGTGGCAGTCCGCCCAAGGCCCGGGATTGAGTTTGTGGTGCGATACGCATGATGATCGTGACTTGCTTCTGGTGGACCGTTTTAGCGAAGGACAGCGGCTACCCGGCAAGGGAGGGGTTGGTTTTGCCCGTAAAATTGGTGCTGATCTAGCGCTTGGCCTGATCCACCGGCAACGTATTAAGTCTGGCTGGATACACTGCACAGATGCCGACGTACGATTGCCTGAGAGCTACTTCACGCGTAGCAATGCCATCGAGGATTCCGCTTCAAAATACTCGGCTCTGGTTTATCCATTCAGTCACTCCGGTGATAGGGACAGGTCCGAAAGCAGGGAAGTCATATTGGCGACCCATTTATACGAGTTATCTCTGCGTTATTACGTGGCCGGTATGAGTTTTGCCGGTTCGCCCTATGCGTTTCACACTATCGGCAGCACCATGGCGGTCAGTGCGGTTCACTATGCGAAGGTACGGGGCTTCCCCAAGCGTGAGGCAGGTGAAGACTTCTATTTGCTCAACAAACTGGCCAAGGTGGGTACTATTCTGGCGCTTGATCCGGACACGGCTGACGATGTGATTTCAATTGATTCCCGTCGCTCTGACCGGGTTCCATTTGGCACCGGTGCTGCCGTGAATAAAATTACGGGCCTCGCCGATCAGGTGAGTGACTATCAGTTTTATGATCCTGCGGTTTTTGAGCTACTGCGGCTGTGGCTGCAGAGTCTGCCAGCGGTTTGGGTGTCCGGTAGCAGTGAGCTGACTATCGACGTCTTTCCAGACTGCACTGGTGACAAGGTTGAAGCTGACAAATGCCAGGCACTTCTGGATTGCCTGAAGGCAATCAAAATTGAGAAGGCGCTGGTTCATGCTTTCAGGCAAAGTAGCAGTGAGGATCAGTTCACACGACAGTTACACACCTGGTTTGATGCGTTCCGCACACTGAAGCTGATTCATGGCTTGCGTGATTTGCTCCTGCCTTCAATCAGTTATGCCTCGCTTGAATCCAGACCGGCTTTTCAATGTCTGCTGGCAGGAGATCCGGATTTATCGGCTTTTCACGATCAATTGCGCAAAAATTTCGTCGCAGAAACAACAGGTGAAATGACCCACTAAACGTTTCCCCGACAGCATAGTTTATAGTTTTAAGGATGTTTCAATGACCAACTGGCAAGAAAAATATCAATCAAAAGTTAGCACCGCAAGCGAAGCTGTTACTAATATCAGAAGCGGTCAGAGAGTTTTCATTGGCTCGGGAGCGGCGGAGCCACAACTGCTCGTCAAGGCGCTTTCTGCCCGGGGTCAGGAACTGGCAGACACCCAGATTACCCATATTCTAACTCTCGGGGTCGCACCTTATGCCGATCCAAAACTGGAAGATGGTTTTCGTCACAATGCCCTGTTTATCGGCCCGAATGTTCGCGATGCGGTCGCGGAAGGGCGCGCTGACTTTACACCGGTTTTTCTGTCGGAGGTTCCCAGGCTTTTTCGTCGTGGCAAAATGCCGATCGACGTGGCGTTGATACAGGTTACACCACCTGATGAGCATGGTTATTGTAGTTACGGAGTCAGCATTGACGTTACCAAGGCAGGGGCAGAGAGCGCCCGTTATGTGGTCGCAGAGATTAATCCCAATATGCCACGCACACTCGGTGACTGTTTTATTCACATAGACAATATCGATTTGCTGGTCCCAAGTGATGTGCCCATTATCGAGGTGCCGGCGGGAAAAATTGACAAGGTGGCAAAGGAGATCGGGCAACACATCGCCGATCTCATTCAGGATGGTTCAACCCTTCAACTGGGTATTGGTACGATTCCAGATGCGGTTTTGTCATGCCTGGGTGACAAGAAAGATCTTGGTATTCACTCTGAAATGCTCTCCGATGGTGTGATCGATCTTGTTGAGAAAGGCGTTATCAACGGTTCACGGAAGAATATCCACACCGGCAAGATCGTTGTCAGTTTTGTCTTGGGTACGAGGCGCCTCTACGATTTCGTCGATAACAATCCGATGTGTGAGTTTCACCCTTCGGAATTCACCAATGACCCGTTTCGCATTGCACAGAATGACCGCGTGGTTGCGATCAACTCGGCCCTGCAAGTCGATCTGACCGGCCAGGTATGTGCCGATTCACTGGGTACTTATTTTTACAGTGGTATCGGCGGCCAGGTTGACTTTATACGTGGTGCTTCGCGCTCGCACCAGGGGCGGCCCATCATCGCGCTACCGTCCACTGCCAGTGGCGGGAAGGTTTCACGAATTGTGCCCACGCTGACCCCCGGTGCGGGTGTCGTTACAAGCCGGGGCGATGTGCATTACGTCGTTACTGAGTTTGGTATCGCTGACCTGCATGGCAAGACCATACGAGAGCGGGCAATGGCATTGATTCACATTGCACATCCTGATCACCGTGAACAGCTGATGGAAGAGGCGCGTAACAGGAAACTCGTCTATAGCGACCAGGTGGCCATTTATGGTCATGGTGACCTGAATCGCCGTTCTTTTGAACGAAAGTTTACAAGTGCCAGCGGAAAGGGCATTCATACGCGCCCGGTTCTTCCCACGGACGAAGACATGATGCGGGACCTCTTTTACCGCTGTTCAGAGGAGACTTTGTATCACCGCTTCTTCACAAAAATGCGATCCATGCCGCATCGTAAATTGAAAAAATTTGTCAATATTGATTATGTAAATACCATGGCGCTGGCCAGCGTTACCCATGAGGACGAGCACGAGATGATTGTCGCAGTCGGTCGCTATTCTGTCGACAAATCGAGCAATGCGGCAGAGGTGGCTTTTATTGTTCGGGATGATTGGCAGGGGCAGGGCGTCGGAATCGCCATGTTCAATCAATTGCTCAAAGTCGCTAGGAAACGAGGTATAGGACGGTTTACCGCAGACGTGCTGCACGATAATGCCAGGATGCTACACATTTTCCACAAGTGTGCTCCCACTTCGATTGAAAGCACTCTGGAAGGGGGTATTTATCACCTCTCATTCAGTATCAGGCCAGGGGATTAAAGGCGAGAGATATTCAGGCAGTTTGCCGATGAATATGGCCAGAACAGAAGTTTCTGGATTTATGTCCTGAGCTAACCCAAGTTTAACGGACACGTTAATTAAGCCACTTGGAGTGCCCCCTCAGGGGCTTGCGACACACCCCATACCACCTTTGTGCCTATCACCTCGGGAGCAATCCTGGAACAGCAACAATTAACACACTATTTCCACCAATCCATTCCTGACCGCAAAGAATGGTCAAGAAATGGTCAAGTCTGGATCATAACTTTTTGTCTTCAATTTCATATAGTTCTATACGAGCAATTCGAAAACGAACACAGAGAGGACTTGGACATGAAGGATATTTGCACCAAACTCACACACCGCTTCCTGGCTTGGTATGGCCAGCATGCGCACCTCTTGTTGGCACCATCGCCGCGCCCGGGTCTGGCCTGGCCTTTGTTGCTGTTGCTCATCTCTGTCCTGTT
>JAOUCZ010000262.1 GCA_029859505.1 Lysobacterales bacterium
TTGAGTCTGCGCAGGAGCATTGCCTTTGCCTCGTTTCGAGGGAGTGATCAACCCTCGATGCTTACTGTTGGAAGCAAGCAAGCCACAAAAAGCGCGCTTGGGCATGACCAGCGCCGGGTGGATGTGCGAATCCCCGATACCCGGCATCGCGAATGCTCCGCCGAGATCATGTACGTCGGTGGTATCGCCGGTTACCGCTGCCACAGCTTCGTTATCCCCGACAACCAGGAACTTGCCGTCCCTGATGGCGACGGCTTCCACCCAGGGTTGGCCCTTGTTAACCGTGTAGATCCGGCCGTTGGTGTAGACCACATCCGCGATGATTGAAGGAGCACTTTTTTCGGGTTTACTCGCTAGTTCGGCCGGTGTGTCGCTGGAAGGCGAGCAGGCAGCAATCAGGATTGAGCACAGCATCAGGAGTAAAAACTTATTCATGGCTTCTTCCTTCCATCATTTAAAAATAGGATGTGACGTTGAAAAATACGTTCCAGTCGTTCTCCAGTTCTTCTTTCGGTCCCCGCCGGAAGCTCTGCAAATAGACATCGAAATTCTTCTGCAAGGTGACGTCCCACATCACTGTAGGCGTGAATTCGCCGCCCAGGTTCAACTCCACGTTGCCGGAGCCCTCGTCTTCGAGTTCGCCGGCCACAAAATAAGTATAGGTGGGAACGATGCGCAACTGGGCGCCCGGCCACCAGCTTTCATTGTCATAGATAAACTGTGCGGTCACGCTGGGACCGATGCCGTTCCAGTGATCCCAGCCCTTGTCCCAGGTATTGGCCACCATCAGCATCAGGTAGAGGTTCCAGTTGCCGCCCATTGCAAAGACCGGCATGGCGCCAACCAGCACCTGGTTTTGTCCATCGGTCCCCTTGATCTGGCCGGCCAGCTGGGCGTCGACCTGCAGACCGAAACCACGGTAACCCCTGTCCAGCTCGTAGTTCATTTCATACAGATGAAACCACCTCAGCCTGGCATTAGTCAGCCCGGTATCCTTGCCCGGCGCCTGCTCGCCTTCGTGCCAGCCATAACCGGCCTCAAACAGCAGCATGTCGTGTTCGCCCATGCCTATGTTGCCAATGGCCCGGGCTTCCCACATATACTCGCCGTTGCTGTAATCGTTGTATTTAAGACCTCCGCCCAGGAAGGTGTAGATCTTGGTCGGATCAGAAGCGTCGATTCGCTCGTCGTTCGCCAGGGCGGACGATGTCAGGGAAAACTCCAGGAAAAGCAAAGCAGCACCCAAAACAACTGATCTGGCAAATCCCAACCGTCAGTCCTCGATATAGCGGCTGGTGGGCGTGTGGCTTTCCTCGTCAATGAATTTCACGTCTCCTTGGCGAGGCCGGTCATAAACGATATTGCCACCCATCACGGTGCGCTCAACCAGGACTCCGGCGATTTCATTCGCCGGAATTTCGAACAGGTTGCGCTGCAGAACTACGAAGTCCGCCAGTTTGCCTTCCTCGATGGTGCCAAGCTTGTCCTCCCAGCCGAAGCCCAGGCACTGGGAGCCGCCCCAGGTCAAGGCCTTCACGGCCTGCTCGACCGTGATGGCCTGGCTCGCGTTGAGCGTTCCGCTTTCCGGGTTGTCCGGATCGATGCGCGTTACCCAGGACTGAATCTGGTGAAGTGCGTTGGGTTCCGCGATCAGCGAGGAAGCCCAGTCGTCACCCAACGCCACGGGTACACCGGATTCGATGGCTGAACGAACATTGAAAAAGGTCTGGTACCGCTCCTCGCCCAGTGGCTCAGCCATGCTGCCCTCGATGGCGGGGTGGGGGTAGTTGAGCGCCGGGGAGAAATCGACACAAGTGTCTGAAAGCTCTGCCAGGCGGGGATATACGTCCGGGCGGGTCAGCCAGGCGTGTGAAAACTGCAACGGATATCCATTGTCACCGTTCGTTTGGCGAACGTCGGCGAACACCTGTGCCAGCTCATCGCCCCCGCGGTCGCCGAGTACATGGACCAGCACTCCAATGCCCCGCTGGTTGAACTGTTTCACGATTTCGGTAAATTCTTCCTGTGACCGGTTGCTGGACCCCGTGTATCCCGGCCGGCCCACATAATCTTCGAACAACGCTGAAGTGTAACTGTCCGGCCCGCCGTCATAGAACAGTTTCACGTACCGTGGGTATACCAGTTCGGAGGCATAACCCTGCCAGCCGGCGATATTGGCGTCGGCTTCATCGACGTCGGTGGTGAGGTAATGACTCAGCGCCCAATCCCAGGCCACGAAAACCCGGAACGTCAACCCGCCCTGTTCTTCGAGCAACCGGGTTCCTTCGATCCAGGCCCTTGCTCCTTCGGCGGCCATGATGGTGGTAAATCCGTACTCATTGAATTCCTGCGCAATCCGGCCCAGCGAAGGGGCGTATCGTTCCGGTTCAGTGGTTGGCAATATTCGTTCCACCGCGCCCATGCCGAATTCACGGACCGTGCCTGATGGCTCACCGGTCTCGGTATCCGTGTCAAACAGGAAGGTGGCGGTCTGCTCGGTATCCTTGGTAATTCCAGCCTGCTCAAGCGCTACCGAGTTGACCCAGGCTGAATGCCCGGTCTGGCTGATCAGGTAAACCGGCCGATTCGGCACGACCGCATCCAGCAATTCCTTACGCGGACTGTTGTTTTCAAAAACCCCCAGGTTCCAGGCTTCACCCCTGATCGCTTTCAATCCCGGGTTGGCTTCAGCGTAGGCCTTGATTTGTGCCAGCATCTCGTCGGCGTTATTGGGGTTTTCAATACGCAGGTTGGCCCAGCCGTTGGCCACGGACAATGGATGCGTATGTGCATTGATGAACCCGGGTAGCATGAGTAATCCGTCGAGATCCACGACTTCGGTTTGTTGCCCCGCCAGGGCTCCGACGTCTTCCGAGGAGCCCACCATCAGGAACTTGCCGTCCTTGATGGCAACAGCCTCGGCCCAGGGCTGTTGCTCATTCACGGTGTAGATCCGGCCGTTGGTGTAGACAGCATCTGCAATAGTCTTCTGGGCAGCGGCTTCGGTCCGCTCAGCGACCACCGGCTCGGTCACTGCTGGTTCAGGGGCTTCCCGGGAGCACCCGGACAGCACAAACAGATTCAAAATCAACACAGTAACGAACAGTCTCATCGGCTTCTCTCCCGATCGGCAGGTTGGCAATCATTATGCGTACTTGTAAAAAGTACGGAGTGACACTCGGCGTCAGATTGTTTGCTTTTAACGACAGCTCATGCCCGGCTGGCTGTGCGATAGGCGCCGGGTGTGGCGCCGGTCCAGCGCTTGAAGGCCCGGTTGAAGGTACTGGGTTGCGAATAGCCCAGCTCAAGGGCGATTTCGAGTACATCAAAAGTGGTCCGTTCCAGGTAATAGCGAGCTACTTCGAAGCGAACGCGGTCGAATACTTCCTGAAACGAGGTGCCCTCGTCAACGAGCCGTCGTTGGAGTGTTCGCGGATTCAGTCCCAACTCAGCAGCGACATGGTCCAGGCCGACGGTGTCGGACCCAAGTCCTCTGCGGATGTTGTTGGACACGAGTTCCGTCATGCTGTATTCCGAAGGCATCGAGGCCGCCAGGTCATCCAGGTGCCGGCAAAGTACCCGATACAGGTTGTGGTCTGCGCCGGCGACGGCTTTTTGCATCAGCTCCGAGGGATAATAAATGCGATTGGTTTTACGGTTGAAATGGGGCTTGATGCCGAGGTGTCGAACGTACACCTTGTCGTCACACATGGGTGCGTGATCCAGGTGGATCTCGAGTGGGGTGATTCGTGTGCGGCACAGGGAGTTGACGATACCCATGATATAAGCCACCGACACCTCGGCGTCGACCTCCCACCCGGTCATGTCCTTGCGGTACGCGCAATACTCGACATGGGTCCTCTTTTTGCCGCGGTTCATCCCCCATAAGGTATGAGTCTGAAAGGTTGGGCCATAACGCACAAAATCCCAAAGCGCATCACCCAATGTGGGCGCATTGATGAAACTGAATCCCCACGGCCCCAGTTGGGTGAGGTCAGCTTCCAGGCCCAGCCGCAGGCACCAGTCAT
Organism: Lysobacterales bacterium; assembly: GCA_029859505.1. Classification (GTDB taxonomy): domain Bacteria; phylum Pseudomonadota; class Gammaproteobacteria; order Xanthomonadales; family SZUA-36; genus SZUA-36. The sequence goes on from JAOUCZ010000262.1 coordinate 4,029, forward strand.
GCCGCCCAGTGGCATCCACTGCTGCCTGGAACATCTGCCACATAAATTCCAGGTCGACCTGGCGATAGGCATTGGACGCCTCGGCCATGTGAAACGCGGAATCACCAAGTATGGCCTTCGCATCGTGGCCTTCGCGTTCCAAAAACTCGATGATCGCAAGGATCACTCCAGACCGAATCCAGGGCTGGTTCGTGTGGCTGGCTTTTGTCTGCTTAGGGCTCATCATCTGTAACGATTCTAATTTGGGTTGTCGTAAAATGCTAATTAATTGACGTGAATAGTCATTGAGGATTATTACCGGGGATGTATGTTTAGTGTACGCCCTCACATTAGGAGAAAAGATTGTGATCGATAGAAGAATATTGCGACTGGTGACCTTTCCCCCTAGCACTTAACACGCTCAGAGCGAGTTTTCCGTAAACTGAAAGACAGGAGAACTCGAAATGGCAAAGCCAAAAAGATATTCACCCGAGCAGATAACCCGAATCCTGAAACAACAGGAGGCTGGCCTGAAAGTCGCAGAGATCTGCCGCCAGGCAGGTATCTGTGAACAGACTTTCTACCGTTGGAAGTCGAAGTATGGCGGGATGGGCGCTTCCGAAGTCCAGCGCCTGAAGGCGATGGAAGACGAGAATCGCCGGCTGAAGCAGTTGGTCGGGGAGCAGGCGCTCGACATCCAGGCATTGAAGGCAGCTCTTGACCAAAAGTACTGAGGCCTTCACAGAAGCGTAAGGCTGTGAAGGCCATACTCGACAACTCTGAAATCACTGTGAAACGATCTTGTGAACTTGTAGGACTATCTCGCACAGGCTGGTACCGGCCGCCCAACGAGTCGACCCAGAACCTGGCGATCCGTCATCGGCTGAGACAACTGGCCAGTGAACGTCCGGCCTTCGGCTCACCTCGGCTGACCATCCTGTTGCAGGAGCATAGGACGCATTAAGGCCCTTTTCCATGAAACCCACGTCTATTAGGCAGCCTTTAGCCTCGAGTGTTGGGCCAGATCACTGCGATTGGTGAGGCAGATCGC
>JAOUCZ010000263.1 GCA_029859505.1 Lysobacterales bacterium
GGAACCACATGACAAAGACGTTTCAGATGAGATTGGAATATAATTCCTTCATTAACTTCTGATACTGTAAAAGCCAACTCCGTCAGCCATTCACCAGCAAACTCTCTCCACTCTCTCATGCTTTTACAGCTTGCAGAGGCGACAAGACAAATTATCATGCTATCCAGAACTGAAATACCATATTGAGCATCTCGCATATATTTGCGTAGAAGGAAGCGTAGTTCTTCTGCTAAAGACCGACTCCTCGTAGTTGCTGAAATACTGGCAAGCCCTCTAAATATCGCGAGGAGCTGTGATTTGTTTTCAACTTTGAAAAGATGATAGTCGTTCGTCTTTAATGTCTTTACTGCCAGCTGTACCAAGTCCGTATCAATGCGAAAAATAAGGGAGGCATTTGCAAGTAAAACGAAGGAGGACGGTCCCATCACCTCTTCATTCAGTTGCTCATCAATCGCTTTCGACCAATTGTCGGGTAAGCTATTTGCACTTTCCTCCCCTCCCTCGAGAGGACCGGGAAGTGTGTGACGTCAGCCCATATGGTACCAACTAGCCGCTTCACCTAAGAGACACTTCTGCTATTTTTAAACTGAAGCAGAGGAGTTTCAATATGAGCATGTCAAACACCACCAAACGGGTCAAAGAGATCCGCCGCAAGACCCGTCGCAAGTTTTCATCTGAGGAAAAGATCCGTATCGTGCTGGATGGGTTACGGGGTGAGTCCTCGATAGCCGAACTGTGCCGCCGGGAAGGCATCAACAGCAACCTGTATTACCGCTGGAGCAAGGACTTTCTTGAGGCCGGTAAGAAGCGCTTGGCGGGAGACACTGTCCGTGAAGCCAGCACTGATGAAGTGGTAGGTCTCAGAAAAGAAAACACCACCCTCAAGCAAGCGGTTGCCGAGTTGTATCTGCGCAATGACTGGCTTAAAAAAAGTCTGACTGGGCAGGGTGTGATATTGGACGACGACTAATGTATACCGCATCAGAAAAGCTGGCCATTATCCGCCTCGTGGAAGACTCGGAGCTGTCTATCCGCCGAACCCTGGTTGAGATCAACGTCAGCCGCAGCAGTTTCTACCGCTGGTATCAGGCTTATGCACGTGATGGCCCTGATGGCTTGCACAACCACAGCAGAGCATCACGTCAACACTGGAACAAGATACCCGAGTCCGTACGGAAGTTGGTGGTTGATGTGGCCCTGGAACAGCCGGAACTGACGCCCCGGGAACTGGCCTGGCATCTTACCGATACGCATGAGTACTTTATCTCGGAATCCAGTGTTTACCGGATACTCAAGGCGCATGACCTGGTAACCAGTCCACAGTTCATAGTGATGAGTGCAGCCGATGCGTTCCAGAACCCGACACGCTATGTCCATGAGCTATGGCAGACAGATTTTACCTACTTTCGGATCATAGGTTGGGGTTGGTACTTCCTGTCAACGATCCTGGATGACTACTCCCGTTACATCATCAGCTGGCGCTTGACGACCACGATGGCAGCCAGTGATGTCACCGATACGTTGAAAGACGCGCTGGAGGTCACAGGACTCACCGAAGCCAGGGTGCATCACAAACCTCGGCTACTGTCAGATAATGGACCCTGTTATATCTCGAAAGAACTCAGGGAATGGTTGCAGGATCAGGATATGAAGCACACCCGCGGTGCGCCGTATCACCCGATGACCCAGGGCAAGATCGAACGCTACCACCGTTCGATGAAGAATGTAGTCAAACTGGAGCATTATTACTTCCCCTGGGAACTGGAAAACGCGATCGCTGAGTGGGTGGCACATTACAACCATGAGCGGTATCACGAATCATTGGATAACGTGACGCCTGCAGATGTGTATAACGGAAGAAGAAACGACATCCTGGATCGACGGGCAATGATCAAGTCCAGGACGTTGACGCAAAGGAAAGTACAAAACCTGCGATTAGCAGGCTAGACTGGAGAAAGTACGGGCAGAAAAGTATCTCTTAGAAAAAGGCTCAAACGGTGCCAAATGGTCTGACGACGTACATGCTCCAAATCTATGCGGGATTGCTCTGCCTGTCTTCTCGCACGCTTGCGATCTGATATGTCCCGGATAATCCCGGTGAAGAGGTGTTTACCAGGTAAGTGTAATTCTGTTACAGCAAGGTCTACTGGAAACCTGCTGCCATCGTTGCGACGCCCGACAACCTCACGGCCAATACCGATGACTTTGGCCACCCCGGTTTCGAGGTAGTTTCTAAGATAATTATCATGCTGACTTCTTTGAGGTTCGGGCATCAAAACAACGCATTTAGCGGTGGATGACCATGTGGAAGCCCGCCGCTTCGATCATCTGTTTCTGGATTGTTGGATATCACCATAGCCCGGGAAGTCATTACATGGCCGAAGAGTGTGTTGAGATTTCTAAATTCCATACCATTTTCAATGGCGTCTTCGTAGTGCTTTTTAGATGCTGCATCCCAGGAAATATCCGATACCGCGAACATCCTCGTATAAGGTTGTTGCTCCTTTGTATGCAGAATCTCCCCGATAAACCCGTATTCGCTGCCTGTCAATTTCAACAAGTCATTGAGAAACTCGTGGAAAATAGTGCTGCGGTCCGCCAGGTCAGGGTAATCAATATGGGCGCGCGTTATACAATTCAAAAGATCTTGATTTTTTAGGTTCAAATCATTCACCTTTATTGTCTCAATATTGTCTCAATATTGTCTCAATATTGTCTCATTTGTATCAATGTAACACAATCATGCGACATTTAAACAGTCCCATAAAGTGAATATTTATTAATGGATCGTAAAATATGATTTTATGTTGTTGATTTTAATATATTAAAAATATAAGCCTCAATAATGGAATGATTTTTGCATTACCGTTAACTTGTAGCGATTTGACCCGTGACTCGAATATTTGAGACAGGCACAGGCAAAGATGCATTGAAAACGGTTTGAAATAGAGCACGTTTCAGAACAAATCTCGCCGGACATTAACGAATGAGGTCAGGCGGACCGACAACAAAATCACAGGTATGAGCCACGGATAGGAATCGTACCTTTCAGCCTACATATAAAAGTGAGGGGCTTAACTTGAATTCTTTTAGTAAATCTAAAAAAGAGGGTCGCATGAATTTTTACCTTTCATTGATGCGTCGGGCCACCGTCTCGGTCGCTACGTTACTCCTGTGCGCATCGGGCAGTGCCGCCCTGGCTGCGGGACCGAAGTCAGGTGGCTACGAATTCCCGCGCATCGAGGCGCTCGCGGCCTCTTATCCCGACGACTGTAGCGGCAAGTCCGTGGAGCAGGGGCTTTGCCTGCTTGGAAGCGTTGACCCGAAGCTGGGCACCGAATTCGTCGTGCGGCAGGTTGGCGCCACAGGTAGGGACAATGCGCTACCAATAATCGAGACCGCAAAAGTCTACAAGGCAAAGCTGAACAAGCGGCTGGCGCTGCCTCCGGGCATCTACGAGATATTCCGCCGCGCGGACGAAACGGACGGCTTCTACAAAGCCCGCTTCGCGGTGACCGCCGGGCAGGTCTTCACCCTGAAGACCGCGACGCTGAGGTTCGACGGCAAAGGGTTGTATCTGCAGTACATCATGGCCAAGAGTCCCCGCTCCGACCGCAGATGCCAAACGCTCGGCAAGAGCAAGGGCGGCAAGAGCAAGGGCGTGGAGGCGGTGTTGCCGGGCATCTACTACGTCACGCTGCAAAAACCAAAATCCAATGCGGACTCCTGCAGCCGTTCGGGCTTCGATTTCCACCTTAGCCCGGGTGAGGCTGTTGAGATGAGGGTCGGCACAATCAAGAAAGAGCACTTGCTGGAGGCACGGCACCTGACGGGCGAGCACACCTACCGGCACCATAGCGGGGCGCTGGCGCTGACCAATATCGGCGGGCTTCGCCACGAGGTGACCAGCGTCGGCCTGGTGAGCGATTTCAAGTCCTTCAATGGCGTGCATAATCCCAGCGACCGAGCGGTCGATGCACTGGTGCTTTGGGGGCCGCACTTCGCGTTCGTGATCCCGATGCGGGTGAACGCGACTCCGTCGTGTGGCCGGTCGCTGGCCAAAAGCGGCGTGCCAGCGCGCAACCTGCTCACGCATTGCATGTTCGACGATGAGGGCCGTCTGACCGATTTCCAGGTCAACTCCCGGGTCTATTTCGGTTACACGAACGTCAACGGGCTTTCGGGGCCGAGCGCCCACCTGATCAATGACCCGTTTAAGGTGAGAGGGCTCGCTTGGTTCTCGAATAACCAGGAGGAGGACTAAATCATGATTCGCTCAACCATATTTGCTGTGCTACTGTGCAGCTTCGCCACAATCAGCAGCGGAAACGAACCAACCACCGACGCGCGAGAAAGTGGTCAACTGTCTTACACGTTATTCAACTTGACCGGCGAAGCGTGGGTCGTCACGCCGTACGGGCCGCAGGGTAACCCCCACGCCTACACAGATCTCGCCTATACATGGGGCTGGCAGGGGGGCGAGTCCAAGTCAGTAGAGAAAACGACCAATCCCCCTAATATCTTCAACTATTACCCGTTCGACACCCCCAAGAACGACGATTGCAGGTTGGAAAATCCAAATCAATTTACGTGGGTCAAGGACAGCTACATCTTCTTCAATGAGCAAGCCGACCCGCTATATTATAAAACCGGCTATTCTGACTGCAACTCCGATTCTCCTTCGCAATTCTTCGAGGGTACGGAAACCATCAAAAAAGGAATCGAAGGCCGATTTTGTAGCAAGAGCGGGCACTGGCTGTTAGATGATGGCAGCGGGAAGATACAGGGTAGACCGGCGGTCGCCGACAGCTTTTGGCTGGCTCCCGCGGGTTTCAGTGATCGTGGTATCCTCTTCAGCAGCCTGGCGTCCTCTGCCAACATGTTCTATAGCTTCCAACAAGGTTCATACAAAAGCAGGTGGGAAGACGCAAACTATCCACAATGCGTCAGCAGGACCGGCCATTTCCCGAACGAAGAAATCAATCCGCTCGCCCCTGACCCTGAATACCGCGCACTCGGCTCAGGTATGGTCAACGCGGACTTTGCGATCAA
>JAOUCZ010000264.1 GCA_029859505.1 Lysobacterales bacterium
TATTCCGCCCGTCCTTACGCAACTGGATATGAAAGTGCATACCGTTGCCAGGCTCATCGTACAAAGGCTTGGGCATAAAGGTGGCGGTCAGATTATGTGAAAGTGCACAGTTGTGGATGATATCTTTCACGTACATCATCTTGTCGGTGATGAGTTCAAAAGGCAGCAGTTCCGTTTCGATCTCCTGCTGTCCCGACAAACCCACTTCGTGATGGTGGTAACGGATCGGGCAACCCGCCGCCTCAATCAACTGGACCATATCCTCACGCACATGTGCGTGTTTGTCGAAGGGCGTGTCAATATGATAGCCCTTGCGGTGAGCAACGGCAGTGCCATCGGCATCGAGATAGCCACCCGGCAAATCATCCTTGTTCTCCGTCGAAGTGAATTTGTAACCGGCGCTGTACTTGCCGTTATTGATCACCGCCTCGTTGAAAAGGTAGAACTCGAACTCGGGTACCCATAATGATGTGTCGGCAAAGCCGTTGTCTACCATGTACTGCTGGGCGCGACTGGCGACCGTGCGCGGGTCTTTATTCACCCCTTCACGGGTATCGGCATCACAGATATAACTCAACATTCTCAAGGTCGGAACCCGGGCAAAGGGATCAACGATGGCCGTGCCAGGGTCAGGCAAAAGCACCATGTCACCGGCTTCCACCGATTTCATACCGGGAATACTGGAACCATCGAATGGAATGCCATGTTCGAGCACACGATCCAACCGTCTGGGTGGAAAAGTGATGTGATACCAGTTACCCATCAAATCGGCATACTTGAGATCGATTGCAACAATATTTTGCTCTTCGATCAGTCGCTTGACCTCATTAAGATTCGCATTCATTTTTTTCGATTTCATCCTGTTACAAACTGATCCGGCAAGCGTGCCCGGATGATCAGAAGCCTGGCATGGAACATTATTCAGCCGGTAATTATAAAACTCTTATGCCTATAAATCAGATTTGCTTATGACGACCAGTAGGGTGCGCTATTTATAACGCATCGTTCCAAACCAACCAAGGAAAACAAGCGGTGCAAAAATGACACAATCGCGCCGCTCACCCATGACACCGTACCAATTTGAAAGAAGCCGCTCCTCGGCAACTGCTCCTGCGTTGCTCTACCTCCTGCATCCCTGCAGTCGTGCGCATCCCTGCGCCCGCGGCATACCGTTCATCCTGCACATAACATCCGAAAACATTGTAAAATATCCGGTTACATAAACAACCCAGTACTCACTGATTGAATGACGAATAAGGTGCCAGCCATGAATCTGCTCAACAATGCTATTTTTAAAGTTCCAACACCATTTAACGAACCAGTTTATGACTTTGCACCCGGTTCGCCTGAGCGTGCCAAGCTGAAGGCTGCGTTGGATGATATTGCTGGCAAAAAAATTGAGATACCCCTGATTATTGGTGGCAAGGAAGTGCGCACCGGCAACCTCGGTCAGGCCGTCATGCCACACGACCACCAACATGTGCTGGCTGACTATCACCAGGCCGGTGAGGCCGAGATCGAGATGGCCATCGAAGCCGCCATGGCAGCCAAGCCGGCGTGGGCCGCATTACGCTGGGAAGAGCGCGCCGGAATTTTCTTGAAGGCCGCTGATCTCCTTGCAGGCAAATATCGCTTTGTGATGAATGCGCTGAGCATGCTCTCGACCAGTAAGAGTGCTTACCAGGCCGAGATTGATGCCACCTGTGAGTTAATTGATTTTCTGCGTTTCAATGTGCATTTCGCACAGCAGGTATACAGTGACCAACCGCTTTATTCACCTGCAGGCGTTTGGAACTCCGTGCAACAGCGGCCACTGGAAGGCTTTGTATTTGCGGTGGCACCTTTTAACTTCACCGCCATCGCCGGCAACCTGGCAACGGCTCCGGCGATCATGGGCAATACCGTCCTGCTCAAACCTGCCTCGTCCTGTGTTTATACCCCTTACCTGATCATGCAGATCCTCAAGGAAGCCGGTTTACCTGATGGCGTCATCAACTTCATACCCGGGCGCGGGTCGATGGTGGGCAAAATCTGTCTCGATCACCGTGATCTCGGCGGCATCCACTTTACCGGTTCAACCGGTGTCTTCCACCAGATGTGGGAAACGGTTGGCAACAACATCGCAAAATACAAATCTTACCCGCGTATTGTCGGTGAGACCGGTGGCAAGGACTTTGTTTTTGCACATTCAAGCGCCAACGTAAATAAAGTGATTACCGGCATCATCCGTGGCGCCTTCGAATTTCAGGGGCAGAAATGCTCGGCTGCCTCACGTGCATATATTCCTAAATCCTTATGGCCGCAAGTTCATAAGGGTTTGGAAACCGAAATGGCCAAAATCAAGATGGGGCCAGTTACTGATTTCGGTAATTTCTTTAACGCAGTAATCGATAAAAATGCGTTTGCAACTATCACCGAATTCATTGATTACACAAAGAACGCAACTGACGCCAAGATCATCATTGGCGGTGGTTATGATGACAGTAAGGGCTATTTTATCGAACCCACTGTGATCCTGGCCGACCATCCAAACTACCGGACCATGGAAGAGGAAATCTTCGGCCCGGTCATGACCATTTATGTCTATGACGATGACAAGTACGAGGAAATGCTGGAAGTCTGTGACCAGACCTCTATCTACGCGCTGACCGGTGCCATATTTGCTACCGAACGCACTGCGGTAAGCCTGGCACTGAGCAAGCTGGAGAACGCTGCCGGCAACTTCTATATCAATGACAAGCCGACCGGTGCCGTGGTTGGTCAACAACCGTTTGGCGGTGCACGGGCTTCCGGCACCAACGACAAGGCGGGTTCCTACCTTAATCTGCTGCGCTGGGTATCCACACGCACAATTAAGGAGACATTTGATGCACCCGAGGATTTCCAGTATCCGTTTATGGATCCCGAATGATTGATAGCGGCGACGATCTTCTGTTTTAAGCGGAAGACCGGCACATGATGAAAGGAAATGGCTCCAATGGAAACCATCATCAAAAAAAGCGTCACACCGCAACGAAAGGCTGACAGCGAGGGGAATTTCTATCCTGAACGCCCGCATGATTCCGGGCCCGGCATGAACGACCGCATCCGGCGTCTGCGCCAATTAACGGTTGAAACCAAGCCGAGCCTGTCAATCGAAAGAGCGCTGCATGAGACAGCGTTCTATCAACAAAACTACGGCAAACATTCCATGCCGGTTTTGCGGGCATTGAACTTTCTTGACCATTGTCAGAAGAAAACCATCTATCTGGGTGAAGATGAACTGATCGTTGGTGAACGCGGACCAGCACCCAAGGTGGTACCTACATTTCCCGAATTAACCTGCCACAGCGTCGAGGACTTCAATGTCCTCAATAACCGCGACCAGCAGCGCTATACCATCCCGGAAGAAGACATCGCCACCTATGCACGCGAAGTCATACCTTACTGGGAAGGAAAAACCATCCGCGAGAGGATATTCAGCCACGTGCCCGCAGAGTGGCTCTCCGCCTATCAGGCTGGTTTGTTTACGGAGTTTATGGAACAGCGCGCTCCCGGTCACACAGCGTTGGACGGCCAGATTTATACCAAGGGCATGCTGGATTTCAAGCGACAGATCGCGGGTGAAATTGATACCCTGGATTACCTCAACGATCCTGAAGCGACAGACCGCTTTGAAGAACTCAGCGCAATGGCCATCTCCTGCGATGCGGTGATCGTTTTTGCTGAACGGCATGCCGAACTGGCCGAGGAGATGGCAGCCGAAGAACCTGATCCACAACGCGCCGCCGAGTTGAAGAAAATCGCAGAGGTCTGTCGTTGGGTGCCAGCGAACAAGCCGCGTAACTTTCACGAGGCGATTCAGATGTACTGGTTTGTGCATCTCGGCACTATTACTGAGCTGAATGGCTGGGATGCTATGAATCCCGGGCATTTTGACCAGCACCTCGCACCGTTCTACGAGGCGGAAATCGCAGCAGGCACCTTGAGTCGCGATCAGGCCAAGGAATTGCTCTGCTGTTTCTGGATCAAGGTTAACAACCACCCTGCTCCACCCAAGGTAGGTGTCACCGCGCGTGAAAGCGGGACCTACAATGATTTTACCAATATCAATATCGGTGGTATTACCAGCGACGGTAAGGATGGCGTCAGTGAGGTCTCTTACATACTGCTCGAAGTGATCGAAGATTTACACATATTGCAGCCAGGCAACTCGGTTCATGTCAGCAGTAAAACACCCGACCGTTTTCTTAACGCCGCCTGCAAGGTGATCCGCCAGGGTCACGGTTATCCTTCGGTCTTCAACCCGGATGTTTATGTAACTGAACTACTCCGCCAGGGTAAATCATTGAAAGATGCCCGCGAAGGTGGATGCAGCGGGTGCATAGAGGTCGGCGCCTTTGGAAAGGAGGCCTTTCTTCTCACGGGCTATCTCAATGTACCGAAAGTGCTTGAGATAACCCTGAACAATGGTATCGACCCGGTCACGGGTAAACGTGCAGGCATTGAAAGCGGCGATCCGTGCAGCTTTACGAGTTATGAACAGCTCTATGACGCGTTTGTCAGGCAATTGAACTTCATCGTGGACACCAAGATACGGGTTAGTAACTACATTGACCGTATGTTTGCCAAGTATGCGCCCGCACCATTCCTTTCGGTTGTGATTGAAGACTGCATTAGCAAGGGCAAGGACTACTATGACGGCGGCCCACGCTATAACACCAATTACATCCAGTGCACGGGACTCGGAACTACCACGGACAGTCTCTCGGTTTTGAAAAAGCACGTGTTTGATGAGCAGAACTTCAGCATGGAGAAGATACTTGATGCTGTGGCGAAGAACTTCGAGGGAGAGGAGTTTCTGCGCCAATCGGTCATCAACAAAACACCATTCTTTGGAAATAACGATGACTATGCCGATGATATAGCCCTCAACGTCTACACCGACCTGCTCAAGGCCATTGATGGCAAGCCCAATGTCAGGGGTGGCATCTTTCACCTGAACATGCTCTCGACCACCTGTCACATCTACTTTGGAAAAGTCATGGGGCAACCCCAAATGG
>JAOUCZ010000057.1 GCA_029859505.1 Lysobacterales bacterium
TGGTGGTGTTACTTTCTCCGGTGGTGAGCCCTTGCTGTACCCCGAATTTCTCATAAATATTCTCGATGCCTGCGGACAGTTGAAGATTCACCGTACCATCGACACTGCAGGACTGGCCAAAACCCAGACACTACTGGAAGTTGCCAAACGCACCGATCTCTTTCTTTACGATCTGAAACTAATGGATTCTGAGAAGCACAAACAATGGACCGGTGTTGGCAACAGGCGAATTCTGCAAAACCTGGAAGCCCTGGCGAAAACCGGTGCTGATATCCAGATTCGAATCCCGCTGATCAACGGGGTTAACAGTGACGAACAAAACATTAAAGAAACTGCAGAATTTGTTGCTGCTTTGGCCGGCCCCCCTAAATCCGTCAATCTTTTGCCCTATCACAATGTGGCGGGAGGTAAAGCCGCCAAGCTTGGTCAGGAGTATGACCCCGGCACTATGAAGGAGCCCGGCGAAGATGAATTGGTGCGTATCGTTGATCAGTTTGCTGCGTTTGGTTTAACCGCGAGTGTTGGGGGTTAATCAACTGCGACACTTAACCACACCAATCAAATAAAATTGATGCGTTCCAGAATTTTCTATACGGTAACATGACTCGACATATGGCCTTGCCGCAGCAATGTTCAAAGGAATACGAAAAAATTATGACAAAAAGAGTAAAAGACATATTTCGACAAGAGGCCTTGGCCATCAACAGCATTCCTATCACCGGGAGTTTTGAAGATGCCATTCAACTGATTCATAAGCAGGTTCACCAGAAGCACGGGAAGCTGGTTTCGAGCGGCATGGGTAAAGCAGGCGAAATAGCAAAGAATATATCTACCACCTTCAGTTCAACGGGAACGCCAGCGGTATTTCTTCACCCCTCTGATTCACAACATGGAGACCTGGGGGTTATTCAACCCGATGATGTTTTGCTGCTGGTTTCCAATTCGGGCAAAACACGCGAGATACTTGAACTGATCGAACTTTCCAGAAGGCTTTATAAAAACCTGCCCATAGTTGCCATAACCGCCAAGGCAGACTCAGAATTGTCGGAAATCGCCAACGTTTCATTATTTACCGGCGATCCTGATGAGGTATGTCCACTGGGTTTATCGCCTACAACATCAACCACGGTTATGACCGTGATAGGTGATGCATTGATTGTCTTAATGATGGAAAAGATCGGCTTCACAAGTGAGGAGTACGCAAAGCGGCACCATGGCGGATATCTTGGAAGCAAATCGCGTGCACAGACGAATTCAGAGACTTAAGTAGAAAGCGCATTGAAATTCTCCCTTTAGCACTTTCGCTATAGTGCCAGAGCATGGGTGACAGATTGCGAACCATTGGGGAGTGTTTGGCCAGGTGCCATTATCACTTGAAAATCTGGTTGTAAGAAAGCACTGCTTAACGCCACGCCATTTTAGAAAGCCAGGCGTGCCCTCAGCCCCCATACCCACAAGGTATCAGATTCCGGGTTCAGCGCTGGATTATGGATATATTGAACATCAGGGGTAATAGCTAATTCCTTAAAAAGTTGAATACGGTAGAACACCTCCAAAGTCTGCTGATTATCCAAATCCGGGCTCCAGGTACTTTCCATGGGTTTACCCCAGTTATAAGCCACACCTAACTGGTTTCCGCCGGAAACGGTTTGGTAACCAAAGCCGGCGCTAATTGATTTTTCCAGCAAAGCCCCGCCATCGTCGGCGTAACCTGCCCTGACAAAGGGTAGCCAATGATCGTTAATGGACCGGCTCCAGGAAATATTGGCGCCCCATCCACTGGGTGTTGCGGCAGCAACTCTCTTGTCGGCTTGCCATAATGTCAAATGTACATTGTTCATGAAGGCTGTTTCACGTGAGGAATTCCAGCCAAATTCAAGGTGCTTGAAGTACTCGTGATCATTGAAAAAAGTATCGAATCCATCAAATGGTTTATGCGGGTCGGAATTGGTATCTGCAAAACCACCGATGATGTAGAAATTTTCGTTAACATAGCCACCTAAACCAAGGCCAAGGCCCTCATTAGGCGTGGGAATGGTCGCTGAACCGGTAGAAAAGGCAAAGTTAAAGAAACCGGTCCACGGACTGGCCAACATGTAGACATCCACGTAATCGGTTACATCAACATAACCACCCACAAAAACCAGTTCACCACCTTTCATGCGTTGCCGCCAGTATAGGTTGGTCAGGCGTGTGCCCTGGTCGCTGAATGGTGGCTCGAACAGACCGATATAGCCGGTTTCAAAACCAAAACTACCGGGTGCCAGGTTGCCGCCATAAGCATGGCGATGCTCGGCCTTCCAGATCAGCACGCCCGAGTTACCCTTACCGTCACCCGTGGCTTCCCAGGAACCATAAAAGCGATACATACCACCGAATGCACTATCTTCGCCCGGGCTATCACTGGCAGACAGGTAAACAGCAGAATAGTCACCACCGAGGGTGACACCATGATCCTTCTTGATACGCGCCTTCCAATCGAAATAGCCCTTGGCAAATTCGCGGGGAAACATGGGTGTTACCTGGTTGGAATCAATGTGCAGCCGGTTTTCGACCTGCTCCGGGCCGGCTAGAGTTTCCAGGACAGGTCGATCAAGATTGACTTCCTGTTCGCACTGGCTGGTTTCATCCTCAATACAGTCTGTCCCGTCCGCCGCCAGCAGCACCGCTGGCAGCAAAATCAGTAACAATACAAACAAATTTCCAGCTGCGTGTGAACCTGTCATGTAGTCATATCTCCGTGGAAAAGAGGTCGCATACCATATCAGCTGATAAAAGCTTACCTGCGTCGTTTATGTTTTTTTCCACGTTTCTTATGGTGATGAGGCCTGTCACGCCTGTGGTCTCTGCGGTGCCTGCGGTCTCTATCATTTCCACCGGCGATTAAACCAACACCACCACCAATCATGGCGCCTTTTGCTGCGCCGTCACTGCCTCCGATTGCTGCGCCGATCAGGGCTCCTGCAGCAGCGCCTTTTACGCCGGAACGAAAGGAACTACCTGCATTCACGGTGCTGATGGTCGAAGCCATTACCGCCAATGTGAGGAGCACTATGACTAACGTGCGTTTCATGAATGTAGTTGTATTCATCATTGTTGTTTCTCTCCATCAACCCATGTTTCAACACTTTGGCTACCATCAGCCTGCGTCACCAGGATCATCCCATGGGCCTTGCCATCCTTGAATAAACCCTGGTAGGTAGTACCGTCCGCGTCAATAACAGACGCCGCGCCATTTGGGGAGCCGTTTTCGTACTGGCCAATGACCAAACCGCCATTGTCATACTCGTAGTAACCTGTACCCGAGGCAACTCCTTTTACAAACTCGCCGACATAGGCGTCGTTGTTGGCATGAACCAGCGTTCCGAACCCGTCACGGGCACCATCGACCATGTCGCCAAAGTACATTTCACCTTCCGGTGTTTCGTAGTAGATGAACGCGTCACCAACCAGGTCACCATCCTTGAACTCACCACGAATCACCGCATCGTTTTCGTCCAGGTACAAGGTGCCCTGCCCAGTGTCGAAGGCACCATCAAAGTAGCCTTCCAGCCGCCATCCTTCGCTGGAGTCAAAAATTCCCTCACCTTGTGGAGTGCTGCCTTCAAAACTGCCAATATAAAAATCGTATTCACCGGTCTCGTCATTACGTAATTTCAAAGTCGCCCAACCGTCGACTTTGCCGGCCTTCATTTCACCCCGGAACACAAGCGCCAGACCATCCTTGTCCATGACAACAAGCGATCCGGTGCCAATGGCCTTGCCTTCTTCGCAGGAACCGGACCAGCTTATGATCTCTTTGGCGCTTTCATCATTCCAGCTCCAGACCTCGCATCCTGAAGACGGGTCCTTTTGCCAAATGTCTGCGTGACTTGTTTCAGACATGCCAAATGACAACCCTGCGAAAGCGGCCGCCAATAAAATAAACCGGTTAGACATATTTGTACTCTCCTTCAGGTGATCTACTAAAAAGTAGGAAAAGGGTTCAGAACAAAGCTTCTGACCCCCATTTTATTCTGGTAACTAATCAATATTGCTTGCGAACTACACTCAGGCTAATTCAAAGTATTTTTGTAAATCTTTCCGTCTTTCATGATGACCCGGATTGTTTCCGGACTCTCCGGCCTGGGCTCAGCACCGAACCACTTATCACCCGTTCCGACAACAGAGAAATCTTCAAGTGGATTACCATCGAGAATCAGAATGTCAGCATAGGCACCTTCTTCAATGACGCCGAGCTTGCCTTCGGGATAAGGGTTCATGAAGTCGCCGGTCATGGCTGCTATTTCGCCACCTACCGAGGTCAAAGCAACAAGAGATGTGTGAGCGCCGAAAAACTCGTTCCCCAGATGCTTCTCATAGGCAATCTGAATGTTGCAAGCATCGACGGAGCCCACGCAATCTGTGTGATGTCCACGCTTGGCCGGACATTTGCGCATATTATCGAGATAATTTTCAAATGCAGCGCTTGCTGATATCGCTTTTGCCAGGCTTGCCGGAACATTTTTGACCGCCGGGATATCCAGAAGACCGGGGTCAAATGCTGTCATATTGGTTGTAATGTAGGCACCCTTTTCCTCCATTAACTCACCAATCTCGCAATCGTACATAAATCCATGCTCGATCGACTTTACGCCGGCATTCAACGCGGTCATGATGGCCTCTTTTCTGTAGGAGTGGGCCATCACATAGCTGCCATATTCGTTGGCAACCTGCACAGCTGCCTCGATTTCTGCCTGCGAGCCTGCAAGAAGTTGCCATGGGTCAAAAGCTGACACAACGCCGCCCGATTGCATGAACTTCAACTGGCTGGCTCCCATGCGAAAGTTATTGCGCCCGAATTTCTGAACATCGGCGACACTGTCGACTTCCTGTGCCATGTTCAATCGGCTGAAATTTGAGGATTCCCCAACAGGTGATGTGTAATTCGCAAAATCTGAATGACCGCCGCGTGTGCCGAGGAATGCAGCGGAGGGATAAATGCGCGGCCCGGTGACCGTTCCGGCGTTGATGGCGCGTTGCAATCCACCATTCTGGCCACCCGCATCGCGGACGGTTGTGAAACCCTGCATGAGATACATCTTAGCGGCTGCAACACCCGCAATCGCGAGGTCTTCCCAGGTGCTATTTGCCTCCATCGATGGAAGCGTTGGCCCGGGCAACATCAGGTGTACATGGTTATCGATGAAACCGGGTGTCAGGGTTCGACCACCACCGTCAACCACAGTCGCATTGGGTGCATCGATGTTTCTGCCGATTGTTTTGATCAGGTTGCCTTCGACCAGAACTTCCTGATCTTTGGCCAATTTGTCACTCCTGCCATCAAAGACATTAACGTTTTTGAACAATACTTGCGAAGTTGCCGACTCCTCGGCCATTACCGGGAAAGCCAAAGCAATGGTGCTGATGGTAATCAATAAAAATCTAAAAAGTCTCATAAGAGTCCTCGTTCAATAAAGATGTTAATACCTAATCACAACTCGCGTCGTCCGGTAACGGACCAACTTGGATTGGTTATCAGAAGCATGAAAATAAAAAGCATTGTACTTTCTTAATGAGAATGACTCTCATCACTCATTGGCTTATCATACCGCATAAGGAAAACGTCATGTTACAGAAAAGAATGAAACGCTTCCTAACATTTTCCGCCACATGATTGCATTTATGGCCTAATTAATCGCTTTTAGTACACGATCAGCGTAATATCCCGCAAGTCAATGAAACTGATTCACTGCCTTGAAAGATAAAGCCAGTAAAAAACCAATCCTTCCACTCGTCCGCTTGAGGCTTGCCCAACCGCTTCTGGATGAACTGAAACGGCGGGCAATTGATCCGGGAGAGGTATTGTTCGATTTATCGATTTCCAAAAATGACCTCAATAATCCAGACGTATTTATTCCAGCGCCAAAGATGTACTCCCTCGTCGAAAATCTGTCGATATTGTCCGGTGACCCTCACTTTGGTGCACATGTCGGTTCTCAACTGGACCCATTATCCTGGTCACCCCTGGTAGATGCCGCCAAAATGTCTTCAACCGTTGGTGAATTTTTGCTGCGCTTCATGGAAGACGCCAACCATGACGAAAATTCTGTTACCTACAGTTTGAGTTCTGTTGGCAGCCGATCGGCTTTTTATGAACGAAGAATCACCGATGGCGGAATCAAGCCCCGTCATAACGACGGATTCACCATCGCCTTCCTGGTAACACTCATTCGTGGCTCAGTTGGAGAACTGTGGGATGGCACCAAGGTAATCGCCAAGGTCTGCGACCCTTCTGTGGTACCTGAAGATTACCTGGGAATAAAAACCGCTATTACTGACACTTTTGGCGCTAGCATCCACTTCCCAACCAATTGGTTAATTCAGTCTCAACCCGGTAGAAACCTGGAAGGAACAACAGAGCACGTCACTGCTGTTTCTCCACTATCTAGCAGATTTATCAATGCACTACGCATCACACTTCAGCCACACATCCATGAGTTCGATCTGGATGCCGATCGTGTGGCCACAATTTGTGGGTTAAGCAAAAGAACGTTGGCGAGACGACTGCAGACCAGGGGAACAAACCTCAGGCAAGAGTTAAACAGTTTGCGTATGTCGAGGGCAGAGAAGACATTGTCAGGCACTGATCTACGGATCTCTGAGGTAGCATTGATGGTTGGCTATGCAAACCCAACCGTTTTTTCCCGTGCATTCAAACGTTGGACAGGCATGTCACCGAGACAATATCGCGCAAAACAATAAGACCAAGTGGTGTTAGATGTAGGGAAAAAAGTTCGAATCTGACCGACCTCTTCGTCAGATACAAAAAACCCCGCAAAAGCGGGGTTTTTAATCTCCGGGAGGGATTGACTCGGGACATCCTGTCCCTCGCCCTTCGGGCGTCTCCTACGTCGACGTCTTCCTGGGCTATCCCGGCCCAGTAATCGAACCCTGGTGCTGCGCACCGGGTTTGAATCTCACCAACCTCTTCGTCAGATACAAAAAAACCCCGCAAAAACGGGGTTGTTTTGTATATGGCGGAGAGGGAGGGATTCGAACCCTCGAAGGGCTTTTTAAACCCTTACTCCCTTAGCAGGGGAGCGCCTTCAGCCACTCGGCCACCTCTCCAAATCTGTATCGACCGCTTCGTCGAATTTTTGTCATTTTCGCTCCCCTGGGAGCGCGTTATTCCGGGCTTCCTGCCCTTCACCCCTGCGGGGCCGTCTACGCTTCGCTAGGACGTTCTAATTCGCTCCCGGCGAATTAGTCAGCCACTCGGCCACCTCTCCAAATCTGTATCGACCACTTCGTCGAATTTTTGTCATTATCTGTATCGACTACTTCGTCGAGTTTTCATTCTATTCGCTCCTCCTGGGAGCAGGTCATTTTACCCGTATTTCACCATCAAAAAAACCGGGATGCGAAGCATACCGGTTCGTTGATTCTACGTAAAGATGTAAAGTGAATTACTTGTTACCGCTGGTACCGTCCAACTCTTCCCGTTCTTTAAGAATGCGTTGAAATATTTCTTCGCGATGCACTTGCACTTCTGGTGGCGCATCGATACCAATTCGAATTTGATTACCCTTTACACCTAATACGGTGATTGTCACATTTTCCCCAATTACGAGTTTTTCCCCTACTCGTCTTGTAAGTATTAGCATGGATACCTTCCCTTGGTGTCAGGCCTGATGAAGCACCTTATCCCTGTTTTTATTATAAGTCTAGACCCCTAAAGGACTTATTTTTTTACTACGAGTTCAATGACTGGTTAAAATTCAGGCCTGATCAGCTACCCAAGTCGCAACAGAAGCCAGTGCTTCATCCACTAAATCAGGACGATTACCGCCGGCTTGTGCAAAATCCGGGCGTCCTCCACCCTTACCCCCAACCTGGCTAGCGACAAAGTTTACCAGATTTCCTGCCTTTATCCGAGCGGTCAAATCTTTGCTAACACCAGCAGCTATCCTGACCTTATCACCATCAACACTGAACAGGACCACAACGGCGCTGCCAAGGCGATCTTTAAGGTGATCAACACTGTCTCTGAGGCCACTTGCCTCAAGGTCATCCATACGTGCCGAAAGAACCTTTATCCCATTAATTACATTGACATTATCTAAAAGACTATCACTGCCTGAACTTGCCATACTGGACTTCAAAGCGGTCAGATCTTTTTCTAGCTGATGGTTACGCTCCAGCATCTGTTTCAAGCGTTGTGGGGTTGCTTCAGGGCTCACTTTCAATTCACGTGCAACGGACTGAAGCTGCCTTTCCATTTGCTGGATGTACTCAACTGCGGTCTCACCTGCCACGGCCATGATACGTCTCACACCGGAACCAATGGCTGATTCGGATACAATCTTGAATTGTCCGATCTCCCCCACTCTGCTCACATGTGTACCACCGCAAAGTTCGGTCGACAGATCGCCAAAACGAAGCACCCTTACCTTGTCACCATATTTTTCACCAAACAGCGCCATAGCACCTGTTTTCAATGCATCATCAAAACTCATGACTTCGGATACTGACAAGGGATTTACCCGAATCGCATCATTCACATGGCGTTCAATCTGTTGCAATTCATCCGTACTGAGTTGCCTGGGGTGGGAAAAATCGAAGCGGGTATAGTCTGGTGCGACCAATGAGCCTTTTTGTTCAACATGAGTTCCAAGGATGTCCCTCAATGCCCGATGCATCAAATGCGTGGCTGAATGATGGATGACAATTGCTTGCCGTCTTTCAGCATCCACAACGGCGGAAACTTGCTGATCCGGCTTCAACACACCGTTGCTCATGTGGCCAATGTGACCAAAGAAAGTGCCGCCAAGTTTTACCGTGTCTTCTACCCGGAAAACTGCTTCTCCTGCACTGAGAGTTCCGCTGTCTCCCACCTGTCCACCGGACTCTGCATAAAACGGCGTCTTGTCCAAAACAACTACCGCTGTTTCGCCTTCCTTTAGCTGCTCGACCAACTGGCCTTCGACAAGGATTCCGGCAATAGTGGCCTGATCTGTTGAAAGCTCTTCATAACCAAGAAATTGCGTGACCGGAAATGTTTTGACGGCGTCCGCAGAGATTTGATCCTTATGCTGGAACTGACCTGCAGTCCTGCCTCGTGCACGCTGCTTTTCCATTTCGATATCAAAGCCTTCGAGATCGACCTCAAGATCGTTCTCGCGGGCAATATCCTGGGTCAAATCCAGCGGGAATCCGTAAGTATCATAAAGTGTAAAAGCAACTTCACCATCTATCTTTCCATCTGCGGTTGCAGCCTTACCCATTACGTTTTGCAGCAGGCCCAAACCTTTTTCCAGGGTTGTTGCAAAACGCTTCTCTTCATCTTTCAGTGTGGCGGTGATATGCGCTTGTTGTTTTTTGAGAGATGGATAAGCATCGCCCATCTGCTCCACCAACGGAGCAGTCATACTGGCGAAAAACGGGCCTTTCTGACCCAGTTTGAAACCGTGGCGAATCGCACGCCGGATGATTCGCCTCAAAACATACCCACGACCCTCATTGGAGGGCAATATGCCATCTGCAATCAGAAAGGCGCAGGCGCGAATGTGGTCTGCAATCACATTCAAAGAGCTGTTGGTTAAATCGGTGGTATTGGTAAGAGCAGCAGCAGCCTTGATAAGCGCCTGAAACAAATCTGTTTCGTAATTGCTGTGAACCCCCTGCAACACTGCTGCCAGACGCTCAAGCCCCATACCGGTATCAACACAGGGTTTGGGTAATGGCTGCATACTGCCATCGGCAGAACGGTCAAACTGCATGAAGACCAGGTTCCAAATTTCGACATAACGGCCGCCGTCTTCATCCTCAGTGCCGGGTAAACCACCATCGTAATCTGCGCCATGGTCGTAAAATATTTCACTACAAGGCCCACAGGGACCGGTATCACCCATGGCCCAAAAGTTATCACTCTCGTATTGAGCACCTCCCGGTTTATCACCGATACGGATGATACGTTCATCAGCTAACCCGATATCATTTTTCCAGAGATCAAATGCCTCGTCATCGGTGTGGTAAACCGTTACCCATAAACGGTCTTTTTCTAAACCGTATTCTTCGGTCAACAGCTTCCAGGCGAAAGAAATCGCATCTTTCTTGAAATAATCGCCAAAACTGAAGTTGCCCAGCATTTCAAAAAACGTGTGATGACGGGCGGTATATCCCACCTGGTCAAGATCATTATGCTTACCACCTGCGCGAACACACTTTTGAGAACTCGCTGCTCGTGGCTCTGCTCGTTTCTCGGCACCGAGAAACACATCCTTGAACTGAACCATACCTGCGTTGGTAAAAAGCAGTGTGGGGTCATCTGCGGGCACCAGTGAACTGGAGGCCACTACCTCATGTTGCCTGGCGGCAAAAAAGTCCAGGAAATCCTGGCGAATCTGGGCTGTTGTTTTCAAAATTTTCCTGCTTTATTACCTGAGATTGCGACCACTGCGCAACAAAAACAGCAAGTTTACCGAATCATGGGTGATGAAGGAATCAATCGTTGGAATTTAAACTGTCCAGGGCAACATTTGCCTGCTCATGGGTAAAGCCCCGGTTCATCAGGGCACGGTAGATTTTTGCCCGTCCGGCGTAATCCAACTCGCCATGACATCGCTTTTCGGCCCATTGAGACGCGTTTTCAAACCATATTTCCTGCTCAAAAGACAATTCCTTGGAAATCAGGAAATCAGAAATACCGCGACCACGTAATTCTCCGCGAATTTTCAATGGCCCGAACAGGCGGCGCATCCGCGTACGGACATACATTTCGGTGAAACGTTGATCTGAAACCAGGTTTTCATCGGCAAGATCAGAGACAACTTTCTCGGCGATTGCCTGGTCGGAACCGCGTTGTAAAAGTTTTTGCCTGAGCTCTTCTATTCCGTATTCGCGGCGCGTGAGGTAACGCACCGCGATTTCATGGATTTCCGCCTCTGTTAATTCACGCGTAGTCTTACCACGCAATGCACTGTCTCCCTATGCTTCTACGGGCTGAGACTTCTCTTTAGGTTCTTTCTTCGGTAACAGTATGGCACGCAAACGGGTTTCGATTTCGGCGGCCATTTCAGGGTGCTCCTCCAGGAAAGCACGGGAATTCTCTTTACCCTGTCCAATCCTGTCCTTCTCATAGCTATACCAGGCACCGGCTTTTTCCACGATACCGTTGGCAACACCCAGATCAATCAGTTCACCGATCTTTGAAATACCTTTGCCATAGAGTATCTCGAATTCTGCCTGCCTGAATGGTGGTGCCATCTTGTTCTTGACCACTTTGACCCTGGTCTGGTTACCAATGACTTCATCGCCCTTCTTGATTGCGCCAATCCGGCGAATATCCAGGCGTACAGAAGAGTAGAACTTAAGTGCATTACCACCAGTGGTGGTTTCAGGACTTCCAAACATCACGCCGATCTTCATACGGATCTGGTTGATAAAAACCACCATACAGCCGGAGCGCTGAATGTTGGCCGTCAGTTTGCGCAATGCCTGTGACATCAGTCTGGCTTGCAATCCAACATGACGATCACCCATTTCGCCTTCAATCTCGGCCTTGGGTGTCAGGGCTGCCACGGAGTCAACTACAACGATATCCACAGCACCAGAACGCACCAGCATATCGGTGATCTCCAATGCCTGCTCACCGGTATCAGGTTGTGAAACCAGCAGGTCTTCCACGTTTACACCCAGATTTTCTGCATATTGGGGATCAAGTGCGTGCTCGGCGTCAACAAATGCCGCAGTTCCACCCAACTTTTGAGCCTCTGCAATAACCTGCAGGGTCAGGGTGGTTTTACCGCTGGACTCCGGACCATAAATCTCAATTACACGCCCGCGAGGTAAACCGCCAATACCGAGTGCTACGTCAATCGCCAGGGATCCGGAAGAAACCACATCGACATTTCGTTGCGCAGAGCCATCACCCATACGCATGATCGCGCCTTTACCGAACTGTTTTTCAATCTGGGAAAGCGCTGCAGTCAGCGCCTGTTTTTTGTTGTTATCCACCTATTACTCTCCTCTGAATATGTCTGGTTTTCGCCGCTAGGCAGCATTATGACACAGGCCTGCCAGCGTCTTAAGCCCCGTTTGGGCTGGCACTGCAATTTCCTACAATCATTATCGGAAATCTACCTGAAAACCGCCAAATTGGGTTTGCTGAATATGACTTCCCACTAAACCGTGGTTGTTCACTTGGCTGTATCTTGCAATGGATGATTCTCAAATCACGATAATCTGAGAAAATTACTTCAATACAGATCAGGCCTGCACATCGACACGCGAAATGATGCCCCTGAGTGCATACAAAACCGTCTGCTGGCGCACTGATTTACGCTCACCTTCAAAAACCTTTGAGTCACAAACTACCGGTTGATCACCAATACTCCAGCCAAAGTGTACCAATCCGACGGGTTTTCCGGGCATCCCGCCACCGGGGCCTGCAATACCGGTGACTGATACGACGACCTCGGCTTGCGAATGCTGCCTGGCGCCCGTTGCCATCTGCCATGCAATTTCCTCACTAACTGCCCCGTACTCCAACAGGTCGTCATGCGATACACCCAGCATTTGCTCTTTTGCCCGGTTGCTGTAAGTAATGTATCCACGGTCAAACCAGTCGGAACTACCTGCTACATCGGTGCAGCACTTGGCTATCCAGCCACCCGTGCAGGACTCGGCTGTTGCCATTCGCCATTTGCGTGCGGTCAACAGGTCCGAGACACTAGTCAACAGGCTGTTAACTTGTGTATCAAATTCGGACATCAATCCGGTTCCAAACTGTCATCTGGGGTTTAACGAATTCCAATGTTTGCCTGGTACCTTTTGGTCACCTTCATCTTAGCTACATTACACTTTCCATGAAGTCATCTCCAGCCGTTTCAGAGTAAACCTCATACACACCACTGATGCAGCGCTGATTGCGCCCGCCTTGCAGATAAATTGGTTAGAAAATTTCCGCGCTTCGCTGACAGTGGGCTTTTTAGTCATTCACACCCGCGAAACAGAGATTAGTTTTAATTGTCACGAAGAAGGAGCGGCTGGCACCGCTCCTTATTGAATATATTCGATCCTATTTTTTCTTACTCTTGAAGGGTCGTTTCACATATTCCCAGGCAAAATTTCTACGCTCGCCATTCATGAAGAAAGTGTAGCGGCCCAGCTTGTCCGGTTCGATCACCTCGCCATTGTCCAGGTCGACCAGCAGGGAGTTTTTCAGTGCATCCTCCGGTCCTGACCAAGAAAGCGTAACCTCTCGCTCATGATCATCGGAGACCACTACGAAGGACCAGTTATCCTTCTTGTTATTGCCGGTTACAGGGTGGAAATCGCTGGTGTAGTCACCGGCATTATCGCCCCAGTCAGGTTGATTGAAGACTATAGTCAGATAGGGTTCAAAGGGCGCTGGCTCAGGCAGGTCGTGCTCATCAAAACCGGAGGAGCTGTCTTGCAACTGTCCAAGCACATTACCATCATCCTTCAGGTTTTCCGTCACTGACTCGGCAATCAGACGAACGTACCATTCCTCATTATTACGTCCTGCCTGGCGGTGCTTATTGCGATGCTCTTCGCGTTTTGCAAGCCCTGGTGAAACCTTGGTGCCCTTCCTCATGGCAGTCTTTGACGACATCGTGTTATCCGAATACGTAACTGTCTGTAAGGAACTGCTTATAGGTGCCACATTGGCAGTAGTGATAACTCCATCTGAACGGGTATTTGGTACCAGCAAAGTCATGTCACCGGCATTAAAGCTGTTTGTCATTAACCTCGCCCAGAACCCATCGAAAGAGCCCAGCGCGCCATGATCGTAGCCAGGAGTCACATCGTCGAAAGGTATGTAAGCACTACCAGAGTATTTGTAGGTCTCTTTCATCATAAAGCCCTTGGCTTCGGCTTCCGATGGTGTCAACGGACTATCCGGGTCACCGCTAACACGCAACCTGAAGTTGGCCCAGTTGACCGGGTAAGGCAGCGGGTGCCCCAGCATGTTTGGACGTTCGCTGGAGTTGTCGGCGGGCTTGACCAGAGGTATTTCGAAACAGTTGCCATCCGGCGAGGGGCAGTCCGCACTGTTGACCAGTGGTGTCGCGGTACCGGATGTATCAAGCAGACCGGCATCCAGTGAAAACAGGAAAATCCCCTCCCCCTGGGACACCGGGTCATTGCTGCCCAGTTTTACATATTGGTCAGTGGCTTCGTTGCGCGTGTACATTACCCAGCGGGAATCATAATCAGCCGGGTTCAGATCATCGCCGAACAGGGTGGTCACGGTGTCAGTCACGTCCGGTTCACAGGGCAAGGATATCAGTCTCCATTGGTTGGCGGGCAGGTTGTAAATTCCACCACATGCACCACCTGATGACAGACCGCTTATTCCTGTTATAACAACATCGTCGACTTGCCATGTCCCACCGGCATAATACCCATCGCCGTTCATAAGGAACCGAATGATGACGTCCGGATGTCCGGCAGCAACATTGAGGGAGGGAAATTGTGTAGAAGGTCCAAAAATTATTTGTGGATAACCACCCCACACAGTTGTCCAACTCGCTCCGCCATTTGTGCTGTAGTCAACACTGGGTAGCTCCAGATCATCACCCAAAAGCTCGGTTTTGAACTGCATATTGACGACAGAATAGCTGGAAAAATCAAAACTGGGTGTACGCAGTTCCGCAAAAGGAGGTGCGGAGTAATCATTCGTAAATACCGCGAACCAGTCGTCTCCACCGGTTCGATTCTCACGCCAGCTACCGTCTTCGACGGATTGAATAACCGTCCATTCCGGTCCTGCATGCTGAACGATGCTCCAGCCTCCAGGAAGCCCCTCGGAGAAGTCCTCAGCAGCAACAGTAGCAAGTTCACCACTAAACCTTGGTGATACACTAATGATCAGCGAATAATCCTGGTCATTGATGTCCAGTAAATTTCCCTTGTGGTTGACCGTTATAAAGTATGCGCCGGGTCCGCCACCATTGATTAACACTTGCTCGACATTGTCCCGAAAGTTATCGCCCCTGGTAGCAGCCGCTGAAGGCATAGCGGGGTTTAATACCCAGGGCATGTGGGTGCTGGTGGAATCCTGGATACGGAGATCCAGGTCATTGACCAGCATCAAGTCGGAAGGATCTAAAGATGGCGCAACAGGCGTGGCGGGTGGGTCGGACCAGACAAGGGTTGCTCTGACAATGGCGTCCGGCTCGTTAACATTGATTTGCACTGTTTCCGTCTCACCATTCGACAGTGTGCCTTCAATGATCCGGTGACTCCCGCCACTCTCAGTAATGACCGTTGCGGCAGTGTTTGTGTTCAATAAACCCCAGCCAAACTCATAATCCGGCCCGGGTGCTCCGCCTGCTTCGTCAGCCGTGTGAATTGCCAGTGCTTTAAGGGTGGCGGCGCGCATAAAGCTGTTTTCACCATTTAGATTTTCATAGTGCTCCTGAAGCAGCAGTAGTGATCCGGCAACATTGGGCGATGCCATTGAAGTGCCAATAGCAGGTGCATAAAGAATGCCGTCTTGCGCCCACGTTGATACCAGCAGGAAACCATCACCGACGAGATCGGGCTTGATACGACCATCGTCGGTAGGGCCCCAAGCGCTGAAAATAACGTCAACAACACTGGGTGGCCCAACGGTAGGGTTATACCCCCCCGTTATTGTTTCAACCGCACCCACGGTCAGAATATTCTTGGCTACACTTATGGAGGGCACGCAGTCATATCCGTAAGGGGCGCAATCGTGCACACGATAAGCTGTTGATGTTGGCAGGGTATCGTCGTCAGGATCGCCATCCTGGCCTATGACTGTGTATTCAGGACAAGTTTGGGTGTCGTGATTGCAGGGACCAAAATCCTGCCGGTCGTTGCCCACTGCCTTGACGATCAGGTAATGAGGAGCATCATAAGCGACCTGGTCCCAGGTCTCAGTCACATCTGAGTAGTACCCAAAATTCCAGTCTTCAGCGTTGGCATCACCACCGATCCACATCCAGTCACGGGGTGCAGGCTTGTCGAAATTCAGCCAGCCGGCCGCTATACCGTAGGAATGATTGGACACCAGCATATTGCCCAGAGAGGCGGTGATCATTTCGGAAGTATCAAAATCCCAGTCGTGGGCATGTAAATTGGCATCATGCGCCATTCCAGTGGCAGGAGCATAATCACCCGCAGCAGCCAGAGTCCCGGCAACATGGGTGGAATGGTTACTGGGTATAACAGGATCAGGGGCAAATTTTGAGATGATGTCGCTTATATCTACCTGGGTCAGGCGACCTGTAAATTCGGTATGGTTTGCTATGGCGCCAGCATCCCACTCACCAATTGTGAATCCAGTTCCGCTTAGGTTGAGGCCGGCGGTGCCTCCGGGCCATATTTCATCGGTGGAGACAGTATCGGCCGCGTAGATATTATTG
>JAOUCZ010000265.1 GCA_029859505.1 Lysobacterales bacterium
TTGGCGGCACCTCGCCGATATTTGGTGGTAATGCGATTCCAATCGCCACCACATCTGACTTCCATGGTTCGGAAAAATTTACCAAGTTCACTCCACGGGTTTCCCTCGACTGGACACCGAATGACGATAACCTGGTTTACGGTTCCTACAGTGAGGGTTTTAAGGGGGGGGGATTTGACCCGCGCGGTCAGTCGTCACTGGCACCGGATCTTGATGGGGATGGTGTGGTCAGTGATGAAGAGGTTTTCGAGTTCATGAAGTTTGACCCTGAAACCGTCAAGACTTGGGAGTTCGGCTGGAAAGCCACTGCCCTTGAAGGGCGTATGACCTCCAAACTTGCAGTATTCTTCTCCGATTACACCGATGTACAGGTTCCAGGCTCCATTGGTTATGACACCAACGGTGACGGCATTAACGACACATTTGTGGGTATCACATCCAATGCCGGTAAAGCGGATATCAATGGTGTTGAATGGGAAGGTCAGGCGATCCTGGCGGATGATGTCGGTCGCAATGGCAGTCAGATGCGCTTTGGTTGGGCAGTCGGTTATATCGATGCCGATTACAAGGAATATATCGACGCTTTCGGCAACGATGTAGCGGATGAAAGGGTATTCCAGAACACACCGAAGTGGACTGCAACGGGCACATTTACCTACGAAGTGCCGGTTAACCTGTTTAAGACCCCGGGACTGTTCTCTTTGATAACGGCGGTCTCGTATCGTGATGATACCAGTCAGTTTGAAGTGCAGAATCCCTGGCTCGACCAGCCTTCTTATACTCTTTGGGACCTGAGTCTTATCTGGTCACAGGATGAAGGAAACTGGAGTGCTGGTATTCATGGCAAGAACCTCGGTGACAAGGAATACAAGGTAGCTGGTTACTTCTTCCCGGCCCTTGGTCTGGAAAATAACATCACTGCATTCTACGGCAACCCGCGTCAGATATGGGCCACCGTACAGTACAACTGGTTTTAATGGTTAGAACCGGCTGATTAAAGGACGGCGCAACTTCGGTTGCGCCGTTTTCTTTATACTGCGCAAATGCAAAATAACAATTCAACCGCCGATAGCCCCCAGGTTACCAACCGTGCCTACGTACTGTTCATCCTGGTCGTAGTTTATACCTTTAATTTTATTGATCGTCAGATCGTCGGCATCCTGGCGGTGCCGATAAAGGCTGACCTTGGGCTAACCGACAGCCAGTTAGGTTTGATGGGCGGCCTGGCCTTCGCATTATTCTATACCGGGCTTGGCATACCCGTGGCCATGCTTGCAGACCGTTTCAGCCGCACCTGGATCATGACCGCAGCGCTGGTGATCTGGAGTGGCATGACTGCCGCATCGGGTCTCGCTACTAACTTCTGGCAGTTGTTTGCAGCCAGGCTGGGTGTAGGTGTTGGTGAAGCAGGTGGTGTTGCACCCGCCTATTCGCTGATATCGGATTATTTCCCCCCCAGCCACCGTGCGCGGGCCATGAGCGTCTATTCATTTGGTATACCCATCGGCAGTGCAATCGGTATTGTATTTGGCGGGGTTATTGCCAGTATGATTGACTGGCGCTGGGCTTTTTTTATCGTGGGTATTGCCGGTGTTGCAGTCGCACCAATTTTCAGGTTAACCATCAAGGAACCACCGCGTGGTCAGTATGACCGTCAGCGCGAAGCGGTCAAAGCACCGGGTCTGAAGCTAATTGTACGTACGTTGATGACAAAACCCAGTTTCTGGTTACTGTCACTGGGTGCTTCGTTTTCTTCAATGATGGGTTACGGTGTTTTCTTCTGGTTGCCCTCGTTCTTCGTGCGCAGTTATGGTTTGACCCTGCTCAATGCGTCGCTGTTTTATGGCGCCGTCTTACTGATAGGTGGATTGGCCGGAATCTGGGCGGGTGGTTGGCTGGGAGATCGTTTCGGTCAGGATCAGCGCTCACAATATGCCAGGATACCCGCCATCGCTTTTTTGTGTACGGTGCCTTTTTACATAGCGGCTATCCTGTCGCCGACACTGACGCTGGCCTTCTTTGTTCTGTTGGTACCAACAGCGCTTGGCCTGGCCTGGCTGGGTCCGGTTATCTCGGCCATCCAGCACCTGGTCAGACCGGATATGCGGGCCACGGCATCGGCGATTTTTCTGTTTATTAATAACCTGATCGGAATTGGTCTGGGTACCTATGCCATCGGTGCCCTTTCCGATGCGTTGACAGCACAGTTCGGTGATGAATCACTGCGCTATTCGATCCTGGCCGGTACGGGTTTCTATATTATTGCGGCGGGGCTGTTTTTGCTGGCGTCGCGCTGGCTTGAAAATGATTGGGAAGATTAATCTTCCCGGCAGATCTGGAGAGTAGTAATGGGAATGCTGGAACAAAAAGTGGTCGTCGTGACCGGAGGCGCGCAGGGTATAGGGCTGTCCGCGGTGGAACGTTTTGCCGAGGAAGGTGCGATCGTATCTTTCTGGGATTTCAACTCGGACAAGGGTGCTGAGAGTGAGTCACTGCTCAAGGCAAAAGGACATGACGTACGCTTCCAGCAGGTCAACGTCACCGATATGGATTCTGTTAAAGCGGCCGTTAAGGCGCTGGTTGAAGAAACCGGAAAAATTGATGTACTGGTCAACAATGCAGGTATCACACGGGATGCCAGTTTGCTGAAAATGACCGAAGAACAATGGCAGCAGGTTTTAGACGTAAATCTTGGTGGTGTGTTCCACTGCACCCAGGCCGTTGTCCCCGTTATGGTGGAGCAAAATTCAGGTTGTATTATCAATACTTCATCTGTGGTCGGTCTATATGGCAACTTCGGGCAGACAAACTATGTCGCGACCAAGTCCGGTGTAATTGGAATGACCAAGGTGTGGGCACGTGAACTTGGGCGTAAGGGTATTCGGGTCAATGCCGTGGCGCCTGGCTTTATTGCCACTGAAATGGTCGATACGGTGCCGGAGAAAGTCATTGAGAAAATGGTCGCTCAGACACCGCTCGCACGACTGGGTAAACCCGAAGATATCGCCAATGCCTACATATTCCTTTCCTCAGACCTGTCAAGTTTTATCAGCGGTACGGTCCTCAGTGTTGATGGTGGTCTTGTCATCTGATTTTGTCGCCAGGACATGATCCAGATCACGTTCCGGTGCTGCTCCAGGTGCCGGGAAAGTGCCTTTCAGGTTAAAATAGCGGGTGCGGTGAGTTCACCCGCCAGGTTCTTACAAGCAACGATTTAATTTCTGATTCCGGGCCTGGCCGGCTACCCATCGCGAGGCTGTTTGGTGTTCAACCGGGCACCATGATGAGTACAGGAATTACCGCGATGATGGAAATCACAATTTGCGGTCGCGGAGGGCAGGGCGGTGTTACGCTGGCCAAGATTATTGCCTCGGCTTACTTTCTGAAAGGCAAGTATGTTCAGGCATTTGGCGTGTATGCCGCGGAACGCTCTGGCGCACCGATTCAGGCTTTTGTTCGTGTAGACGACGAAGAGATCACCAATCATAACCAGGTTCAACATCCTGACCACCTCGTGGTGCTGGATCGTACGCTTATTGCGCCAGGTATGGATGCCACCCTCAAACCCGGTGGCTTTATCATCATCAATACACCCCCGGACAAGACCGACTACAAAGATCATTTCTCCGGTCGTGACGTGGCGGTCGTGGATGCCACCAGTATCGCGGTAGCCCATGGGCTGGGTACCCGCACGGTACCGATTGTCAACACCACCATGACGGGCTCGATTGGCCGGGTGCTTGGTTTGACCCTGACCGAAATACTGGCGGCACTGGAGCACCTGAATTTTATTGGTGCGAACAAAACCTGTGCCCGCGAAGCATTCAAACAAGTAAGCACCAGTACCCTGCCGGGTGAAATTGCCCAGGCGCCAAAAGCGGCCGTGACGTCCCGGGTTGCCGATCTGTTTGATGAAGATGTAGGTGGAATGCCAAAGATCAAAACCGGTAGCTGGGCAACCGAAAAACCGGAGCGGCAACACCTGACACCACCCTGCAATCATGTCTGTCCGGCCGGTAACGACGTACGTGGTTTTGTTGACGCAGTGGGACAGAATGACTATGACCTGGCCTTGTCCGTCTTACTTGAGACGTCTCCGCTACCGGCTGTTTGCGGTCGTGTTTGTCCCGCACCCTGTATGGCAAGTTGCAACCGGTTGGAGTTCGATCAATCGGTTAATGTAAGAGAGATCGAACGAGCTGCGGCTGAAAACGGCAACCGCCCGGAGCCAGGCCGCGCATCACGTGAGGAAAAAGTTGCCGTGGTCGGTTCGGGACCGGCCGGACTCAGTACCGCCTATCAATTGGCACGACTGGGTTACCCGGTATCATTGTATGAAGCCGGTGATGAACTGGGTGGTGTATTGCGCACGGGTATTCCAGCTTACCGCTTACCACGAAATGTACTGGACGAAGAAATCGACTACATCCTCCGCCATGAAATCAGCGCCCATACCGGTTGTGAGTTGAGGCGCGAAGATATGTTACGTCTGAGCCGTGAATACCAGGCGGTGTTTGTTGCCACCGGTTTGCAGAATGTCAGTGATTTGGATCTTGGAGAAGCAGCTTCGGTGGAACCGGTCCAGGGTCTACATTTCCTGGAGAAAGTGCGTAATGGTAATCAACGGCTTGATGGCCAGCGTGTTGTCGTAATCGGTGGCGGTAATACCGCCATGGACGCTGCTCGTTCGGCTCTGCGTATCGGCGCACGTGAAGTACGTGTTGTTTACCGACGTACCCGCAGTGAAATGCC
Organism: Lysobacterales bacterium; assembly: GCA_029859505.1. GTDB lineage: Bacteria > Pseudomonadota > Gammaproteobacteria > Xanthomonadales > SZUA-36 > SZUA-36. The sequence goes on from JAOUCZ010000265.1 coordinate 4,753, forward strand.
GGCTATCTTGGAGGAAATCGAACAGGCACTTGAAGAAGGCATTATTCTCGATGAACTGGTGTCTCCGGTGCGTTTGTCCGATTCAGAAACCGGTCCGATGCTGACCTGCCAGGGGATGAAGCTGGGCCCGCCCGATGACAGCGGCAGGCCAAGGCCGATTGCAGATACCAGTCCCGAGGCCCGCTTCGATATATCCTGTGATCTTGTCATCCTGGCCTTGGGAC
>JAOUCZ010000266.1 GCA_029859505.1 Lysobacterales bacterium
TAATAAAGTTGACGCATTTGTGGCTCATAGTGTTACAACACAACGCAGCAATTACTCGTTTTGTCGTAACCCGGGCTGTTTTGACGCTATGGACGGCGGGTTCTGCCCAGTTCACGGTCTATATCGAACTCTTTTGATGTTACATGAGTCTCCATTTTTTGAAGACGCAGATCCAGTTCCCTAAAACGATGGTTGAGATTACTGAAAACATCGGTCGGTGCCATGCTTACACCACGCCAGAATTTTTCCTGACTTTCATCCTGATATAGATCCTGGGGCTTGGTTGGGAGAATGATTGCCAGCACAATGTAGGCCGGTACCATGAACGGAAGAAAGAACAATGTGCTTACGGCAGCTATCAGACGCAAGCCTTTTCGGTTAAGTCCAAAATAGTCCGCCAGGCCGGCACAGACGCCAGCCAGCATAGCGTTTTCCTTGTCACGATATAAGCGGTGTGGGTTTTTGCGTTCGTACAAATCACTCATGGCGATGTCTCCAGGTGGGTGATTCGATATCCAGGATCCGTTCCAATGTCACGATACGGTCTTCCATTTTCTTGGTGGACTCCCAAACATCCGTTAGCATTTTTTCATCCTCAGGGGTTAAACCTTTCGAGGTTTTCATCTTGGTGATGTAATGGAATATGATCCAGAGTGGTGCACAGATCGTTACCATTAAAATTGGGATGACTTCAGACATCTTTATTCTCCTTCACATCCTGGTCCTTCTGGTCGGGTGTGACCTTGGCTTTTAAGGCCGCAAGTGCATCTTCAACCCGATCATCACTCTCAAGATCGGCTATCTCCTCTGCCAGGTCTTTGCGACGCCCCATGTTCATGGCTTCACCCTGAGCTTCAACCCGATCGATACGCCGTTCGGCATTTTCGAAACGGAAGAGCATTTCATCAATCTTGTCGTCATGTATATGCTTGCGAGCAGCCAGTTGTGAAGTAGCGGTCTTATGGCGTATGACGATACTGCGCTGACGGGTTTTTGCATCAGTCAGCTTGCTCTGTAACTGGGAGATATCCGAATTGAATTTTTCGAGTTGCTCCTCGAGCATTTTTGCTTCGTGTCCGACCTGTTCAGCCTCATCGGCCAGCGCCTGCTTTTCAGAAAGTGCTGCACGGGCCAGGTCTTCACGATTTTGACGAACCGCCAATTCGGCCCGTTTGGCCCAACCCTGCTGTTCGCGTTCAAGGAACTCCGCATAGCGTCTTTGCTCTTTCCTGTCAGCAATACATTTGGCGGCAGCGGAACGGATTTCTACCAATGTATCCTCCATTTCCTGGATCATCAATCGGATAATTTTCTCCGGATCCTCGGCTTTTTCTAGTAAGGAATTGATATTGGCATTAATAATATCGGTAAATCTGGAAAAGACACTCATGGCTTATGCTCCTGCATTCAAATCTGTATATGTTTTAATGCATGCATCGTGCCAAACTTTTGGTTTTTTCTAAGCCTATGATTATATATGACAATTAGTTAATCTTTGAAATTTCAACAACAAGCTGAAGTAATGGGTTGGCTAAATTTACCAACAGGTGGTTGAACTTGATAAGGACTGTAGAGTCTATCTGGCGACCCGTTCAGAAATTGATGTTATTTCGGGCATGACATATCCAAGGCTACTCATGTAGAATAGCCCCCCTTTATTCACTGGCAATGGGCCGGTAAACAGAAATATTCTGGAGGAATACTCAATGCGATCCAGACTCGCGCTTACAGTTTTACTACTATTAACTTCATTTTCCGTCCTGGCTCAGGATGTAAATACAGAGAAAGGCAAACTCAGCTATGCAGTTGGTTGGGACATCGGTGCGGATATCGCACGACGCAGTACTGAATTTGACGTGGAATCACTCATTGCAGCTATCCGTGACGTGGTAGCAGAGAAAGAGCCCCGGGTCAGCGCTGAAGAAATGCGGACATTGTTAACCGCGCTTCAGGAAAAAGTTCGGGCGGAGCAGGTTGAACAGTTCCGTATTCTGTCTGAAGAAAACCTGAAGAAGAGCGAAGATTTTCTCGCTGCCAATAAATCCAAAACCGGAATCGTGGCGCTTCCCAGTGGTGTTCAGTATCGCATTATTGAGGAAGGCGAGGGTGCACGCCCTGGACTTGAGAGCCGGGTTACGGTTCATTATCGTGGTTCAAAGCTGGACGGACGCGAATTTGACAGCTCATTTGCCCGTGGTACACCGGAAGAGTTTACTGTCAATTCTGTTTTGAAGGGTTGGCAGGAGGTCTTGCCTTTGATGAAAGCAGGCTCTACATGGCAGATTTTCGTGCCACCTGAGTTGGCATTCGGTGCCCGCGGTAATCCACCGGTTGGTCCGAATGAGGCATTGATGTTTGACCTTAAACTGGTTGAAATTCTGCCTTAAAGATATGCAAGCCGGGCGGCGTAAGCTGCCCGGTTTTTTTTGCCCGACAAACCCCGGCTACAATCTCCCCCGGAAACGTTTCAGCCTCGACTTTGGTTGACTCTGGTGACCCTTACCAGCTACTGATATTATGTTGAGATATGGTTTCTGAATTGCACAATAAACTATTGGGTGCTGTATCACCTTTTGATGAAGGTGTTTCTGCTCTTAAGCTCAACGTGCTTCGCAACACTGCTTCCCGCCCAAATCGAACTGCCGCTGTCCTCGTTCCGGTTCTTGATAAATCTGCCCCGGAGATCCTGTTAACGGTCCGTTCTGAGCAGTTAGTGCAACACCCCGGGCAGGTCAGCTTTCCTGGTGGCTCGGTCGATCGTACTGACCGCTCAGCTGTCTCTACCGCTTTGCGAGAGGCAGAAGAGGAGATAGGTCTGGATTTTTCCCAGGTCTCCCCGCTGGGTTTTCTCGACCGCCTGGATACGATCTCAGACTACAGGGTGTTGCCCGTTGTTGGTCTGGTCCGGTCTTCATTTATATCGAAGCCTGACCACCGTGAGGTATCCGAGGTATTTACTGTGCCATTGGAGATCGCGGTCAACCATCGGGAATACTCCCATAAAGTCATATCCGAAGGAGGGAAGAGTATTGTGGTTTCCTCATTAGATTGGCAGGGTCATAGAATTTGGGGGATCACTGCAGCTATATTATTGAATCTTGGTAGTCGCATGGAAGATTCAAGCTGTGACGCAATGGGGTTCAGTCTTCAAAAATAAAAAATGCAATCCGGCTGTATTTTATGAATCAACAAATACTCTTTTCTGCCCAGGAGCTTTTCACAGAGCAAGAACGTAAAGCCTGTATTGTTGCAGATTGCCGTTTTGTGTTAAAAGATCCCGGTTCCGGATACAAGGAATACCTCAAAGCTCACATTCCCGGTGCGATTTATGCTCACCTGGATAATGATCTTTCCAGCCCTGTCACCAGTAGCAGCGGTCGCCATCCTTTACCGGATGCGGACAGCTTTGCTGCATTTCTGGCGCGCTCCGGCTGGAAACCCGGAATGAAGATAGTCGCGTATGACAATGCAGACGGTTCAATTGCCGCGCGATTGTGGTGGCTCATGAAATATTTTGGTCATGATGCTGCATTATTGGACGGTGGCTTTGCTGCATGGCAATCAGCCGGTTATGGGTTGGAAAGCGGTCAGGAGGCCGTTGCACCGACCGTTCCTGTTGGGCTCAACATACATAGTGATCTGGTGATACATACGCGAAAAGTACTTGAGAGTCTCGGTTCAGATGACATGGCATTGGTGGATGTTCGTGCCAGCGAAAGATTCAAAGGTGAGATCGAGCCCATTGATCCCGTCGCAGGTCATATTCCAGGTTCAATCAATTTCCCTTTTCAGTTAAACCTTTCCTCAGACGGAAAATTTAAGCCGGCACATGAAATACAAAAGGTATTCCAGTCGATGCCGGTAGGTCAGAAAGCAAAGGATAGGGTGTATATGTGTGGCTCAGGCGTTACCGCTTGTCACGCTATTTTTGCCGCACAACTCGCTGGCATACACGGATCAAAACTCTATGCAGGTTCCTGGAGTGAATGGATCAGGAATCCATCACGCCCGGTAGAGCCGATAGCCAGTTGACACCAATTCTGCCCCTGCAGTTCAACCTGGCTCGACTGGTTCAGGCTGATTTTTTATGAATGGTTTTAGCCCGCTCAAAAAGTTTTGCCAGAAAATGACCCGTATGTGAGTTGGAGACACCGGCCAGTTGCTCCGGTGTCCCCGTTGCAATGATTTCACCACCACGGTCGCCACCTTCGGGACCAAGGTCAATAACCCAGTCAGCTGTTTTTATAACATCCAGGTTATGTTCGATAACCACGACCGTGTTGCCGTGATCACGCAAGCGGTTTAGTACCTGTAGCAACTGTTTGATGTCATGGAAATGCAGCCCGGTGGTCGGTTCATCCAGTATATACAGTGTCTGGCCGGTATCGCGCTTTGACAGCTCCTTGGCCAGTTTGATTCGCTGTGCCTCACCGCCGGACAGGGTCGTCGCGCTTTGACCAAGGGTTATATAAGAGAGGCCGACATCCATCAGTGTTTGCAGTTTGCGGGCGACTGTGGGCACCGGTGCAAAAAATTCCAATGCGACTTCAACAGTCATGCCCAACACCTCATGGATGTTCTTGCCTTTATAGTGAACACCAAGGGATTCGCGGTTATAGCGCTTGCCGTGACAGACGTCACAGGGCACATAAACGTCAGGCAGGAAGTGCATTTCGACACGAATTAATCCATCACCCTGGCAGGCTTCGCATCGTCCGCCTTTCACGTTGAAGCTGAAGCGTCCCGGCATATAACCCCTGGCACGCGCTTCCTGGGTACCTGCAAACAGCTCTCTGATTGGGGTGAACAGGCCGGTATAAGTGGCCGGGTTGGAGCGTGGTGTGCGACCGATGGGGGATTGATCGATATCAACCACCTTATCGAACAGATGTAAATTTTCCACGGCTTTATACGGTGCCGGCGGAGTTCTGGAGTCGTAAAGTTCCTGGGCTGCCAGGCGGTGCAGTGTGT
>JAOUCZ010000058.1 GCA_029859505.1 Lysobacterales bacterium
AATGTTGGAACTAAAGACATTGATGCAATAAGCGCGCCACTTGCAGGTATTGATTTGAAGGTCCGCAAAAAGTTGCCGGATACATTTACGGGAAAATGTATCCGGCTCTTTTTCCGGAACACTAGCGAAATAGCGCCAAAAAATCAGCCGGCGCAGGAGTTTCAAATACCAGTGGCTTGTTCGTTCCTGGTTTGGTGATACTCAGCCCCAAGGCGTGGAGCCCCATTCGCGTACCCTCTGTGCCGTATCGTTGGTCGCCTACGACCGGGTGTCCCAACCATGCCAGGTGGGCGCGAATTTGATGTTGACGACCGGTTTCCAGTTCTACCCGTAACAGAGATCGCGGCCCAACGCTCCGTTCAGTGGTGAAATGTGTCACCGCGCGCTTGGCGTCCGGGTGTGGCCCGACATGCATCTGGTAAATCACCGGGTCGAGACGTAGCGGCTGATCGATGGTGCCCGCCGCAGGCTTTGGGCAACCTTCCACTATAGCAAGATATATTTTTTCTGCGCTCTTCCACCCTTTCATTACCGCCTCGCGTGTCTCCCGGGATGTCGCAAAGAGCAGTACCCCGGAAGTATCGCGGTCAATTCGGTGCACCGGCCACAGTCTCACCACCTTGTTGCGACGCGACAGCTGGTCACGAAGTATACCCAGGGCATGGGGCGCCGTACTTTGTGGGGATCCAACCGACAACAATCCGGCAGGTTTATTAATGGCAATCAGGTCCCGATCCTTATAAAGAATATCGAGCCGCGGTCGCAGACCAGACAGCCCTCGGGCGGCGGCTTCGACAACCACCTGGTCACCTGCCTGCAGATCATGATTATGTCGGGTAACCTGCTCGCTGTTAACAGTGACACAACCGCTTTTAAGGCGCTGCTTAATCGTGCTCCGCGACCAACCTTGAAGCTGGTTGGTAAGAAACGGCAATAGAGTGGTATTTGTCTTGACCGTTAGTCTGTCTGACATGGGTAGTCGCCTTATAAGGTGTGTGTATTCGCGCAAAAGCCTGGGGTGGTAGCCACTAAACTTACATTTAAAACGGCGTGATGCCACTATTTTCCGCATCGCGGCGGTAAGACTACGCCTGGTTCATTTGCTCTGGCCTTTAAATTTCAACAGCTCCAATGCGCGAATAATTAATGGGTCGACTCCGTCTTCAATATCGGACTTCCTGTTGAGCAGTTCTATATCAGCTGGTACACCTATGCCTTCATAGCAAACCATGTCAGCGGAGAAATAAACCTGATACGACAGACAGTAGCGCCATCCACCAGCTAGCTTTTTCTCGAGTTGATAGGAGAATATTCCATTCGTATGGTCGCCAATAACTGTAACGTAAGGCAACTCTTTTATTGCCAGTGCGAAAACTTCTCCACCGCTAAAAACCGAGTCGCAGGTTAAAAGCACGATTGGCCCGGTAAATTGTGTATCCCCTTGTGGATTAATATGCCATGTCTTGAGTTTTGAGTATTCATTTTCCCCGTGACCACGTTTCGTTTTTCTGTGAAAGGCCACCCTCTTTTGGTCACAAAACCGGTTAACAATCTGGATTACGGTGCTGTCATCGCCACCGGGGTTATTACGGATATCAATAATTACCCCATCCAGCCCTTTGAAGTCACTTAGTATCTGGTCCAGCGCTGTGGTCAATTTTTGTTTTTTCTCGCCTTCTAACTCCAAAATTCTGAGGTAGCCAAAATGAGAGGATTTGCAGTATCGGAGTATCCATGACGCCGATTTTTTCGGTTTTTCAAAACCATTCGAAAACAGGGTGTTTTTGGTGACTTTGAAGAGGCTCTTGATTTCCTTTTTTGTGAATTCCTGCCAAAACCCGGGCTTTGGCTCCGGATTGAAATACCGTTTTCTCTCATCCCCACATGTACTGGCCATAAGTTCAACATGCCCATCGTTCAACGGGGCCAGCATGTCACAGAGGATATCGAAGAGTTCATCTTCACTGGTGTTCCTGCTAACTTTTGGTCTAAAGGTGTCGTATTGTCTTTTCCAATCAACATTCCTCAGTTTGAAGAATGGATACCTGTCAAAAAAGGTCTTCCATAATTCCTCGAAATTCTCTTCAGCGTTAAATGTAATTTTCTTCACTTTTTAACCTGGTCAATCCTGAGAAGAAGAAAGTGGGATAGTCTTCTATTACCTGTGTTTAGGAGTTCCGGGAGTTCGGATTGCCTGGGAGCACCCCGGTCTCTCCAAACGATGCGTCAACATATATCCATTAATACGTCGATCATCATCTGACGTTCCCGCGGGAACGTGGCTTGACGAAACTACCGTCCCCTCGCCCCTCAATCTAATAAAGTTGGCTGCTTTGGTAAGTGACGCAACCCCATCCAGGCCAGCGCTCCGATATGGCTTGCCACAGTTTCCACGGGTGGGGCCTTGTGGCTATCTGTCCACCACTGCCCTACAAAGGCGACCATTCCAACCAGCGCGTGGGCGTAAATTGGCGCAATTTTTGAATCATAACCAGCGTTACCAAACTGTTCAGTAAAAACCTCACCGATACGATCTGCCAGGTCGTACATCAATGCAGGCATCTCACTGCTTTGTTTGGGTGCATCGCGAAGCAGTACCGCAAAACCCTCCGGGTGCTCCTGAACATAGGTCAGGTAGGCCAATGCGGCCTGTTCGAGGCGTGCGCGTGGTGAACCCGAACTGACAGCGTTTGCGATTCTTTCCAGTATGCGCTCAACCTCGCGATCTACCACCACCGCATACAGACCTTCCTTGCCGCCGAAATGACTGTATAGGATAGGTTTTGAGACCTTCGCCCGCGCGGCGATCTCTTCTACAGACGTTGCTTCGTAACCACTTTCCGCAAACACGGCGCGGCCAACTTCAATTAGCTGGGCACGCCTGGCTGCTGCGGTTAACCTTCCTGATCGTTCTTTTTTCTTTTTCATGTTGACAACGATACTACGATACCGTAACTTACGCAATAGTAAGTTACGGTTACGTAAGTGTAGTTTATAAGTGGAATTTTAATCGAACCAGGTTGATCGATCCTATATTAACGAACATTTTCCATGATCAATTCGGTTTAAAACACAGAGCAAAATGTAATGACCATATATAACGCCCCGATTGAAGACATCAAATTTGTCACAGAAGACCTATTGGATTTTTACAGTCACTATCAAAAATACCCTGACTACCAGGAAGCAACACCTGAACTGGTTGATATGGTCATCACTGAATGTGCCAAGTTCTCTGAAATAGAACTGGCACCATTGAATCAAAGTGGCGACAAGGAGGGCTGCCAGTGGCTGGATGGAAGTGTGACCACGCCGAAGGGTTTCAAAGAAGCCTACAGAAAATACATCGATGGCGGCTGGCAAGGAATCTCTCACCCCATTGAGTATGATGGCCAGGGCCTACCCCCTTCTATTGGCTTGATCCGCACCGAAATGATTGGAACGGCCAATTGGTCATGGTCCATGTATCCTGGGCTTAGTCTTGGGGCCATGAATACGCTGATTAAACATGGCGATGAATATCAAAAGAAAACCTACCTGACCAAGCTCACCCAGGGTGAATGGAGCGGCACGATGTGCCTGACCGAAGCCCAGTGTGGTTCTGACCTGGGCCTGATACGTACCAGGGCAGAACTCGCTGATAACGGGAGCTATGAGATTACCGGCAGCAAGATATTCATATCTGCTGGTGACCATGACCTGACTGAAAACATTATTCATATCGTCCTGGCAAGATTGCCTGACGCACCAAAAGGCTCTCGGGGTATCTCACTTTTTTTAGTACCAAAAGTATTGGTCAATGAAGACTCCTCACTGGGTGAAGCCAACTCGGTAAGCTGTGGTTCCATTGAAGAAAAAATGGGTATCAAGGGTTCATCCACCGTGGTTTTGAACTTTGATAATGCCAGGGGTTACCTGATTGGTGAAAAGAACAAAGGGCTGGAGTACATGTTTACCTACATGAATACGGCCAGAATCGGAATTGCTATTCAGGGTGTCTGCAACTCTGAATTGGCCTACCAGATTTCATTACCCTATGCCAAAGACCGATTGTCCATGCGCTCCTTATCCGGGAAAAAATTTCCTGATCAGGTTGCCGACCCCATCATTGTTCACCCCGACGTGAGAAAAATGCTGTTAATGCAAAAGTCATTTTCAGAAGGTGGACGCGCAATGATTTATTTTGCCGGCAAGATGATTGATGAACTGGATCAGAGCAAGGACGAGGAAACCAGGAAACATATCGATGACAAACTGGGTTTCCTTACACCTATATTGAAAGGCTTTCTTACCGAGGTGGGCTTTGAGTCTACCAACAATGGCCTAGGTTTTTGGCGGCCACGGCTACATCAAGGAATGGGGGCTTGAACAAATTGTCCGTGATGCGCGAATAGCCACCTTGTATGAGGGAACCACAGGCATTCAGGGGCTGGACCTGCTTGGGCGAAAGATACTACTACAACGCGGAAAACCGCTGAAATCTTTTGCCAAAGAGATTCTGGGTTTTTGTAAAAACCACAGCATAATTTCAAAAAACGAACATAAATACCGGATGAAAAAGTTCATCTTTCCATTGATAAAAGCGGTATTCAACTGGCGGCGCTACTCCCTGATGATCGCACTGAAAGCTCGCAAGAATCACGACATGATCGGATCAGCTTCGGTTGATTACTTGATGTACTCGGGTTACGTCACGATGGCCTATTTCTGGGCGATGATGGCGCAAAAAGCCAACGAACAAATTGCCAAAAAGCCAGAAAATATCGAGTTTTATCGAGCCAAGGTCAGAACAGCTGAATTTTATTTTGAACATATATTCCCGCGAACCAAAGCGCTCGGGAAAACCATGATGGCCAATCCACAATCACTGATGCGCATTACAAGCGAACAATTTTGAGGTTTCAGGCGTGGCCGCTAATTGCCAATAAGACCTGACCTAAAAACACAATTATCGGCATAGAAAATATTTATGTGCCAATGAACTAAAGGTAGTACTGAAATGAAAACTAGAGACCAATGGTATGACTTCCTAATAGGCACTTTGCTTATGTTGCTGATATTTCTGTGGGTTGTGTTGATATGACACGTATCACCACACACCATGAGCTTTCAAGACGACTAAAAACCCGTAAGGCAGCCAAATCCAACGAGCAGTAGTGTTAAACGGACCTAAAACGAAAAAGCCCTGCTTAAACAGGGCTATTTCGTATATTACGTAAAACCTTTTTGTTGCTAATCCAGGTAACCAGGTATTCGCTTCGCCAAATAGTCCACCCATTTACCTTCTTCTATGTAGAAAGCTTTCATATCCGGGTGTTGCACAAGGTTCATATTGTAACGATATAACATTGCAATCCAGTCGGTGCCATTCCACAAATTTTCACTAGCCCTGTCAGCCAAAATAAGCTGAACAGCTCGATCAGGATCTATTTTTGCCAGGGCTAAAACACCAAAGGCACCATACGGGTCATAGGTGTCACTTCTGCTGTTTATTATCACATCAACAGTCTGCTTCGCGCTTATCTGATCATCAATCGCGAGATAGGCCGCCACCATTGCATCATCCACATTGGGCTGAATCCAGAGAAAATTTCTACCAAAGACCTCATTTATTTTCAATATTCGCTCAGCAATTTTTTTGGTCTTCTCGACATTGTTTTCCTGCCGGTAAAAGTCGAGCAATATAAAATTGATCTCCACATAGTTCATGACCAGGTTTTCATTGGTATTTTCGATGTAGATCTTGTCTTCGATCTCCAGCACTTTTTCAATGTCCATCCCGGATACTGCAATCAAAGTAGCAGCGCCGAAGACACTTACCTGGCTTAGATCTAATCCTTCATGTTGGATATATTCATCGATGATATCTTTATTCGCCGTAGCTAGAATTTGCTGTACCAACACGCGGGACCTTTCCCATTTGCCTGACCCGCCAAGACTATTGTCCAATCGTTCAAGAAGCTGCGTGGTCAGGGCAACATCTTTGACATTGTTGCTATAGTGGGTAATCGCTCCAAAAAGTATTCTTGCATTAAACGGGTCCAGTTCGATCGCTTTACGAAAGGCTATATCTGCGTTTGGCATATCACCGCCAAGCTGATACCACCATGCCAGTGTGTAATGGACCAACGCTTCATCCGGGTAAAGCTCAATGGCTCTATCAAGGGTTAATTTACGCTGGGCCCGAAAAAAACCGCCATCTTGCTCTGCTACATAGTCGCTGGCCTGTGCCAGCAGCGTTTCAAGATTGTCAGGATCCAGCGAGACTGCCTTATCCAGGGCGTGTTTCGTCGCAATGGTCAGCTTTTGCAACGTTGCCTCATTGTCATCGCCGGCATACCAACCATTCGTCAGCATGTTTCGTATGATGTGGTCGTAAATTTCATTTAGAAAACCCCAGGCCTCTACAAAATTCGGGTCTTCTATTACCGCCTGCTCAAGCAATTCACGTGACCGGGCCAGGCTGTCTTCAGTATCACGTTCGGTTCTGTCAATGCTCTTGGCTTTCATATACAAGTCGTAAGCTTTTACGCTTTGTGTCGGCATATCGCTTAGAACACCCACTGTCTCCGGCTGAATCTCCAAGTGTATGGAATCAGTGATTTCCTTGGCAATGGAGCTTTGTACCGCAAAAACATCGATGAGATCACGGTCGTAATTGCTTGCCCACAAATGCTTGTCGGTCGCGGCATCTATCAACTGCACCGTAACACGAACATGATTGTCGACTCGTCGCACTGAACCTTCCACGACATAGCGGACTTTCAGTTCCTGGCCAATTTCACTGATGGATAGCAGTGAACCCAGGTACTTCATCGATGAAGTTCGCGAGGTTACTTCCAAGTCGTCTATATAGGAAAGATAGGTGAGGATTTCTTCATGCACACCGTTGGCAAAAAATGCGTTTTCGCTGATCGCACTCATATTGATCAATGGCAATACGGCTATTGATAGCTGACTTTCAACTACAGGCGGCGGTGATATCTCTTCAGGCTCCGGGACTGAAAAAAGATAGTGGTTGAGCACCAGCGCCACAAATACAGCCAAAACCGTGCCCGCGATGTAGATGGGCAGCTTTCCACCTTTGGTGTTCGCAGTACCTTCTGTTTGGTCAGAGTCAGGGGTACGTTTGACACCCTTCGGTGTAACGTCAAATATCCATGCGAAAATTAATGCGACCGGAAAACCCAGAAACAGAACGATTGAGAATATCCTCATCACCCATTCAGGCGCACCAAAAGTTGGAAACAAGGTATCGGCCACCTGGATGAGCAGCCATGTCACCACAACATATGCCACGGCCACCTTGAAAACCTTTCGACGTTTTAATTCTTCAATGAAGCCCACAGACCACCCCGCATTGCAATTCGCAAGACTACATTAAAAAGTACAGAATTAGGGAAATAATTTGAGTCGGAAACCTCATGAGACGGCTTGGGAACCCAGCCACTTATACTCTTCTAATGCCCGCAAGCGCCACGCGATGCTCACCTTGCCGACGACTTCGGAGAACTCGCCTTCGTCACATCGGGATTACCATTCACAACGAAAATACCCCAACCCCTCTGCTGGAAGGATTGGGGCAAGAAAAATCTGCGCCTATCCGGGCACCGAATCAGATGCCGGATGCGCTGGCTCAGTCTTCGATTTCTCCGCTTTCAATACGTTTTTTATAGATTTTTTCGAGTTCATACAAATCCTGCATCAGCTCGAAGAAACCGTGCCAGTGCGCATAGTCCGGTGCGCCATGAGTAGCACCCATGCGTGCCCGGCGCCCTTCATGGTGCCACAGGAAGTAATACTTCACCTGGAAGGGGTCGGTCCAAGGATTATCGAGCAACAGTTTCTTTTCTTTCAGCTCATTGAGCATTTTCAGTGCAGGTTTGTAATAGCCTTCGTTATACAGGTTGACTGCCTTGTCTGCCTGGGTAAAGAAACCGTTGGTATGGTCCTCGCTGTGACAGGCTTCGCAAACCTGACGCATCTTCTTCCTGCCTTCGGGGCCATTGCCAAGCTTGGGACTCATGACATCTTCAGAGCTACGAACCGGAGACATCTTCGACCATTGAACCCAATAGAGTCGTTCGCTGACATTATGGGTCATCTCCAGATCACCCACCTGGCTCATGTGGCATGAGGCACATGTTGGTGCACGATAATCCTCACCGGGCTGCCATTCATCCGGTGCGCCGTCGAAATTCCAGGTATGACCTTCGGTCTTGTACACATGGCCGTGTTTACTGTTCTCATAAATCTCGATATTGGGGTGATCCGGGCCAAGATGGCATGAAGCACAGGCATACGGTTTGCGGGCTTCCGCGTTGGAGAAGCTATGGCGGGTATGGCAGACACCGCAACTACCCGTACTACCATCAGGGTAGACATTGCCAACGCCAGAATTGGGCCATGTTTCGGGTGTGGGCTTGCCATTTTCATCCAGTTTGATTTCGGTTCCATGACATTGGATACAACCAGTCTCGTTTGGAGCACCACCAAACTCGGGATGCTCGCGCCCTTCATGAATGGATGTCAATGCGTGGAGGCTGTCTTTGGGTATTTGTTGGCGGTAAGCACGGAAATGACCACTCTTGTTGAATTCTTCCACCTGCTTCTCATGACAATTTGCACACACTGTTGGTGGTACCAGCACGGAAACTTTCAATTCGGTCTCCTGATGCATGGTACCCATTGGGGAGTTCGCATCTACAACATGGCAGTCTGCACATGACACATCGTTTTCGGAATGAGCGCTGCTTCGCCAGTCTGCCACCATGGCGGGCGTTTCCGCTTCGTGACAATCAATACACTCTTGCGCGTCATCACTCGAAGCATCCGCCAAAAATGATCCTGACATGACGATCAGTAATATGGACATCCAAACCTGGTTTAGTGCTACCCGTCGCATGACTTTTCTCCCATGATTTCGTGATTGATGTGGGACTGAGAATCTACCAACCCCCCAAAAGTGTCAAGAGAGGAATCGCAAAATACTAAATTCCCTTGTTCGATCGATAATCCGTCTCCAGGAGCCTCGATTCACAATTCCGACAACATAGAAAATGTATACGGCCGCTTATGATTCCTGAGATTATCAACTATAGTATCAATACTTCATTGGGTATTGAATTTTGACATAAAGGAAACATCGTGAGAACCATCTTAATCTCTGTAACTGCAGTTGCCATTTCAGCTTGTTCCCCATCTGACAATGAACCCATCTCTCAAACAGCCGAGTCAGCTCCTGTAGCACCGACCCTTGTAGCAGATACCGTCTACACCAACGGAAAAATCTACACGGTTAACAATGCACAGCCTTGGGCAGAGGCGGTTGCAATCAAGGATGGCAAATATATTGTGGTTGGTTCAAGCGAGGCAACCGCCGCGGTAACGGGACAGAATACGAAAATAATCGATCTGGATGGTGGGTTCGCAATGCCCGGAATTGGAGACACCCATATTCATGCGGCCCTGGTGATGCCCAAGCGCGCATTTTGCGGATTGCCCGGCACGTTTTACGAGCCCACAGAAGAACAGACAATTAATGCACTCAAGGAGTGTATAGCCAATTACCCCGAGGATCGTGAATGGTTTATCGCAGCAGGCTGGACCGCACCGGCAATGTCAAAGGAGACGTTGACACGTGAGTTCCTGGATAAACTGATCCCGGATCGCCCCGCATATGTTGAAGATGAAACGGGTGGCCATGCTGCATGGTTCAATACCAAGGCAATGGAGGCTGCCGGCTTATCCGCCGATTACGTTGATTCTTCGGAAGGGTTTTACAGCCGAACCGAGGATGGGAATTTGGCGGGTACCGCCCACGAGGGTGCGGTTAACCCCTTGCTCGATGCACTGCCGCCTTTTGACGTGGAGTTGAAAAAAATTGCGTTCAGCAAGCTGATGGATGAGGCACTGGCCAAGGGTGTTACCGCTTTTGGTGAAGCCTATGTTGGCATGTTTGATGGTGATCTGCAGACCTGGCAGGAACTCAAACAGGAAGGCAAGATAAAACAGCATGTCAACATGTATTTCAAGGGTAATCTTGGTACGGCTGAATTAACGCCCGTGGCAACACTTGAAGAGTGGTGGAGCAGTTTTGATCTTCCTGGCCAGAAAGGCGTCAAGATGGCAATGGACGGAAGTATCGAGTCGTTTACCGCACCTTTGGTAGATGGGTACGCACAAACAGAAACAACGCCCGTTGAGAGCCCTTTACCAGGCGATCAGCTTTCAGATGAAGTCTTCGAATTAAATGCTGACCCTGTCATTCCCGCAGACAGTTTTGCCAACTATGTTGCTGAACTTGATGCCGCCGGCTTTCAGGTAAAGGTACATGCTATTGGGGATGGAGCAGTAAGCATGGTTCTGGATGGCTATGAAAAAGTCATCAAGGCAAATGGAAACAACCGTTTACGACACCATATTGATCATTGCAGCCTGGTTCATCCGGATGATTTTCAACGCTTTGTCGATCTCGATGTCAGCTGTACGGTCTGGCCACCATTGAATGCACCGCTTGCCTATAACACCGGTGGTATCAAACCTGTACTCAAACCTGAAACTTGGGATCGTATGTATGCAAATCGTGAACGCCAGGATGCTGGTATTCGTTTGGCTAATCATACTGACGCGCCGGCCGCGACGATGTGGCCCTGGTTTGGTATGGAGGCAGCTATAACCCGCGGTTTCCCCGGTAAGCCGGAAAAGGGAAAGATGGGCGAGCAGCACGCTTTGACCCTGGAAGAACTGATCAGGATTTATACCATTAATTCTGCCTGGTCACTGCGTATTGATGACATCACCGGTTCTGTCGAAGTCGGCAAATGGGCCGATATGATCATACTGAACCACAATCTGTTTGAAATACCATCCACCGACATTCATAAGACCGAGGTTCAAAAAACCCTCTTCAAAGGAGAAGTGGTTTATCAGGCCGAGTAGACCACTGCTGGCCCAGGGTGATTGAGGGAGGAGGGGTCAGAGTAGTTACTCTGGCCCTTACTCTGACCGCAGCCCTAAAATAAACGTACTCTTCATCGCCTTAATAATATTGTTATTCCAAGCATCAAAACAATAACTGATTCAGGTGAGAATGATTATCATTTATACATATTTAATTCATGTGCTTATACTTCTTCCTGGCAACTACTTAGCATAAATCGCCTCTCCTACAATCAAGCCACGTTGTAAGTCACTATCCCCTGGCAGTGGATGCCAGCATTTGTTTTGAATATTTACAGGAAATGAAAAAATGGACTTCAATGGCTCAAAAAAACGGATTGCAGCAAGAAGGCTTATCACTATGGTGACCACACTAGTGACCGCCTTTAGCCGGGTTCCCAGTAGGATGTACTGACCCATCCAAACGGCAGAACACCATAAATTACTATATGGCACTCGACGTTTCACTAAGGTCCGTCCACCTGTGTGTGATCGATGAACACGGTGAATTGACCGCAGAAACGAAGCTGTCATCAGAAGTCACCGACTTCATCGCCTATCTGGATGCTTTGGTTCTTGGAATTTCCGTCGTTGGCTTCATTACCGCGTTGACCTACAAGCCCGGGGTTGATGATCCCTATCGCTTCAAACACTCTCGTACAGTGGCAGCACCGTCCGACCAATGCCTGCAGCGACTGGTCAGTGACCAGTAACGACTGCGAAGAGAAGCGGAAGTTAAAGCAAACGCAAAATCTACAATCTCAATTTTGCTCTGACAGCAATTATTGGTTCACAAGGTCTCTTGCCAACACCTGATCAAATAAAGTGCTGGTTGAGTAATCCTATTCGTCTATATACTTCGGCCATGTTCAGAATCTTTCACAATGCTCGACACGCTGCCCTTTCGGAAGGCAGCACCATGCGCTTTCTGCGCTACTCTCTAGGTGAAATCGTACTTGTGGTGATCGGCATTTTAATTGCCCTGCAAATCAACAACTGGAATGAGGAGCGTATTGAGCGGAAAGAGATTCGTGAGTACGCACTGAATCTCTCCGCTGCGATCAAGCGCGACATGGAAATGCTGTTGCCCGTGGAAATGCAAATCCGGGCGAGCATACGACAGGCCGAGGAGTTGGCAAACTACCTGAGAGACCGCGGCATTGAAGAGATGGACAATGCTGAACTTTTCTTTTTAACCACTCACTTTGGTTATCGACCATACGGTTGGAACCGGGCCGCGCTGGAGCAACTGAAGACGTCAGGAGGGTTACGCCAGATACGAAATGAGCGTCTGGTTCAGGCTATCTCAGACTACGACTCGCTCACTCAACACCTTGACCAGGATTATCGTGAAGACGAGGAATCTGCCCGGGCAATCTGGTCCCTCGCGATTCAACTGATCGATCTAAACTACGACCCCGATGGCCTTGAAAATATATTGGTATGGGATGAGGACTTTACCACTGCAGATATTGAGCGGCGTTTGACCCAGTTTCGCGAGTTGGACGTATTTAAACGTTTGGCGGCCAAGGAGTGGCCTCTTTTGTCGCAGGACTTGGCCAAATTTCGCCATCTTGCCAACATCAACCGGGATTTTGCCGACCTGGTGGATTCCCGTATCGACTTTGAACTGCCTCGTCTGCGCCAATTCGCCGCGGAGATCCAAACCTTAATCGATGAGGAATACAGATAAATTCCGGGCCGTCTTACTTCGCTTAATCTTTAAAACCTGTATGTTTAGCTTCCCCTGCTGGTCGCAAACAGAGATAGACCATTCCATCAGATGTACATTCGCTCTGTTGCTCAAAGCTGCTATCCGCAAACTGTCATTTAAGGAGACAAGGACCTCCGTAGTCGGCCAGAAGCCAATCAGCAAATCACCACATCAGGCGGGATTGGTTTGGCTGGATAGGAAAAGAGTGCCTCCAGTTCCTCGCGCATGGCGTCGAGTTGTCGCTGCTGTTCATTAATGCGCTTCTCGTAGGCCTCTATCTTTTCAGACCACTCGGCGTCCCAGTACCCGCATGCGCCAACAGCAACATCACCAGCACTGCCGTCGTTATGCTATTCATTTCTACACCTCTTGTTATCGGCGTTCGTTTCCCGTTTGCCTGTCGATAACTTCTCTCGTTGATCTCTTAGTCACCCCGATACGAAAACGGCGCGCAGAGCTGTCCGGTCTGTGCGCCGTTCGTTTTTCGGGTTCGGGTAAATATTACTGCGATTAAGTTACTCGGCTGCACCACAGCTGAAACTCGATGCCTCCCGTGAATCACCCTCCCCGTCGTACTTCGCGACCGCAGGATAGGCACAAACGGGCCTGGACCCGGTGGATTGCATGTTTTCATCAAGCCAGTATGCGATGACCTGGTCGGGTGCATCCCCCGATTCGACCCAGTTGTCGATTTCATCCAGGAAATTGACCCATGAGGGTCCCGGGCCACCAAAACAATGCTCAACGCCTGGCATCATGAACAGCCGCACATCATCCGCGGCAGATTCGTCGAACTTGAGGACGTCTTCTTGGTAGGCAACGATCGCAGGTCCCGGAGCGGCCGCGTCGGACCACCCGGAGTAAATGATCAGCTTGCCGCCACGATTACGAAAAGCCGAGAGATCCGGGCTTGTGGCGTTGAGCGTCTCTCCGACGCGTTGGGAATCTTTGGCCAGATTATCGTAGTCGTAATCGACGTAGCTCCATTCCGGGTCGCTATAGATGAAGTACTTCATGATCCCGTTGCCGAAGCCATAGAACGCGCTGGGCGCAACAGGGGCTTGGAAATCGCCGGCATCCACTCCGCCCTGAAACTCATCCAGGTCGGCCTGATACTTCAGACCGCCCGTCAACCAGCGTGCCCAGCCGCCAAGTGCTGTACCACCACCGAAGGGAAAACCGTAATAGATTGCGTTGCCATGCGAGTCCTTGGGGCCTTCATAAATGACCTTTACGGCTGCCAGCTGCTGGGCGCTGAGGCACCTGTCGGACTTCTCTGCATCGCAAAGCAAAGTGGCCACATCGAATTTGCACTGGCGGGGATCGTTAAGGATGCCATCCGTTATACCGTCTTGCGCATCACACATTGCAAGATAAGACGACTGGATGAATTCCTTCTCTTCAGGACCAACCACTGCTTTTCGCAGATCGTCCGGATCCGGATACATGGCCCGGGTTATCTGGCTTGCAAGCGCGGCAAGCCCCGTCCAATTATGGGCAGGCGCACCAGCCACAATACCGTCGAAGTCTTCCGGGTAGCGTTGCGCTTCCATCAATCCCTGACCACCGCCACGGGAACAGCCTGTGAAGTAGCTCCGCGCGATTTCTGCGTCGTAGTAGCTTTTGACTAGCGCCTTCGACGTCACCGCAGTCCGGTGGACTGCCTGATGCCCGAAATTCACCAGTCGCTCCAGGTTGTTAAGAGCCCAGCTGGCGTCCAGAGGATGTCCCTGGTGGCCTGTGTCGGTGCCCACGGTTGCGTAACCGGCCTGGAGAGAACCGTACATCAGCGACGTGTTCATAACCGAGCCTACGAAACCACCACCACCGCCCATCGCGAACTTGCCGTTCTAGTTCGCCGGCAGCAGGAGCTCGAAGTGGATCTCGGCGCCGATCACGCCAGCCACCTTGCAATGCGGTACCGGTGCGGCCTGTTCGGAAACGGACTTCAGCCTGACATCCGGAAGGTCACGTAAAGAATCGGAACTGCATTTTGGATTAACCTGCGCTTCAGCCGCACTGGGTTCGGTAATTAGCAGCATTACTGTGGCTAATGCAATTACTGACAAATAAATCTTGGGGATCATTCTCGATTTCCCTCTTTTTTTGAAAATTTAACTTTTGAGTTTAGCTCTTGAGCAATTTTGGCAAGTTACCAAAAACCTATTAACAATTCGTAGTTTAACAGGCCTGAACACTGGAATCTAAAAATGCGCCAATTTCAGCTTCTGGCCGAGGGTGTGTGAAAATCCAAATTCGAAAATCCAAAGTGGAAAATCCAAGCCGATTCACCGAATATAGATTAAACATGTGGAGTTTATGGGTTTAATTAAGTGGTATGCCAAGTCAATTATTGGGTGCTATCCCAATATCAGTGAAGGCTAAATAGTTTTCACACAGCCTCGGCCGTTAGCGGAAGTTTAAGTCACCAAAATCCCCATGAAATGAATGACTGCTATGCGCTCGTGATCTCAACCGGTCGACGCAACACATTGGTTAAATCGCTCAGCTGGTATTTCAAAGTTTAGCGTCTTTCTTGGTCGTGCATTGAGTTGCCTGGCTACTGCATTGAGTTTCGCTTGAGAGTTTACTGACAGATCGGTTCCTATTGGGAAGTACTGTCTGAGCAGACCGTTGGTATTCTCATTCGAACCACGCTGCCAGGGACTTTATGGATCACAAAAGTAGACATCGATGTCAGTGGCTAGCATTACATAGCGGGCTTGCTCGGTATCTTCGACGACTGCCGTTACGAGTGACCTCAAGGCTTACAGTTGAAGGCGCATGTCCCAGTGACATTGCAATCGAGCGGACCGAATCACCAGCCACCAGGCCGTGCGAAATCTCTTCGCGCTCAGCCAATATAATGGGTCGCAAATTGGTCTTGTATCGATTACATGGGAAGACCGTAGAGCTATGCCGCGTTCATTTCCCTGAGATTCCGGCGCAACACTTTGCCGACCGGAGACTTCGGAATTTCGTCGACGAACTCGACGTGCTTGGGCCTTTTGTAATTGGTCAGCGATTCCTCGCAGTGGGCGATTACTTGTTCGACAGTCATATTGGGATCAGATGAGACGATATAGGCTTTGACGGATTCCCCGGTTTTTTCGTCCGGCACGCCGATGACACCGACTTCTACCACGCTGTCGAGACTGACGATAACGTCTTCGATTTCATTGGGAAAGACATTGAAACCTGAAACCAGGATCATGTCCTTCTTGCGGTCTACGATCCGGATATAACCGTCCTCGTCCATGACTCCGATGTCGCCCGTATAGAGCCAGCCGTCCTTAATGGTTTCTGTTGTCACCTCGGGTTGACCCAAATAACCCTTCATGATGATGGGACCCTTGGCAATTACCTCGCCTTCTTTGCCGCGCGGCAGTTCAACTCCTTGCGAATCGACGATTTTCACGATCATGTCGGGGACCGGAATGCCCGCGGAACCCAAGCGGTTTCCGCCGACCGGGTTCACGGTCAATACACCCGTACATTCCGTCAGACCGTAACCCTGGTGGATCGGTACTCCCGTCAGGTCTTCCCAGCGTTCGGC
>JAOUCZ010000267.1 GCA_029859505.1 Lysobacterales bacterium
TTGATATCAGGCTGGTGGTGACACACAAGGACAACCCTTCAGAGCATATCTGGTTTGACAGTGTTGCCGGGTTGGCAGAAAGAAACGGGATTGCAGTTATCACACCGGAGGACGTAAATTCTGCCACCGTGATTGAGAAAGTTAATCGGTGTGGACCGGAGTTCATCTTTTCCTTCTACTATCGACAGATGTTAGGACAGAAACTGCTGGACATACCAGCCAGAGGTGCTTTCAATCTTCACGGTTCCCTGTTGCCCGAGTACCGTGGTCGTGTACCCGTTAACTGGGCCATTATTCAAGGTGAGAAGGAAAGCGGTGTCAGTTTACACAGAATGGAAATTAAGCCTGATGCCGGAAACCTGGTGGCACAGGCGGCCGTACCTATCCTGCGTAATGACACTGCATATGATGTATTCCAAAAACTGAAGTATATGGCCGAAACCCTGTTGATTGAAATAATCCCTGAAATGCTGGCAGGGCGGGTGGTTGAATTGCCGCTGGATTTGGAAAAGGGCAGCTATTTCCCAGGTAGAAAGCCGGAGGATGGACGAATTGACTGGCGTTTGCCAGCCAGGAATATTCACAATTTAATACGTGCAGTGGCACCACCTTATCCCGGTGCGTTCTTTGATATTCATTCCAGTCACGTAGAGGTGCTGGGCAGTTACGACAGGAATGAACAGGCCTGTTTCAATGAGCCCTGCATTTATTTGGAAGACGAAATTTTTCATGCTGATTGTACCGATGGTCGAAGACTCATGATCACACACCTTGTCATTGATGGAACCAGGGCGAATTCGTCCATATTCAGGCAGATGTTCGGACAACGGCTGATACTTGAAGAGAAAAGCGATACATGAAGCAAGTGGTTCTGAAAGTGGATGTAGATACCTACCTTGGCACGCTCCATGGTGTTCCGGCATTGCTCGACTTGTTTGAACGCTTCGGTGTCAAGGCAAGCTTTCTGTTCAGTGTCGGGCCGGATAATACCGGTCGGGCGATACGCCGGGTTTTCAGAAAAGGATTCCTGCAGAAAGTCGGCCGGACCTCGGTTGTCAGTCATTATGGATTTCGGACCTTGATGAACGGGGTGCTCAAACCTGGACCGCACATAGGAAAGAAGGCGGCGTTTGTCATGCGATGTGTTGCTGCGGCGGGTCATGAGGTAGGTATTCATTGCTACGACCACGTTAAATGGCAGGACAATGTAGTTGCTAAAGACCAAAACTGGACAAAGCGTGAGATGGACAAGGCACTTGAAGCATTCAAGGATGCTCTTGGGCAGGAGCCGAAAACATTGGGCGCAGCGGGCTGGCAAATAAACCGCTATGTTATTGCGTTGGAAGAACATATGGGTTTTAGCTACGCCAGCGATGTCCGGGGCCGGGCACCGTTTTTCCCGACGATGGAAGGGCTAAGCTCCAACTGTGTTCAGCTACCTACCACACTGCCTACATTGGATGAAATCATAGGTTCAGATGGTATAGACTCATCCAATTGCTGGGAGATCATACTGGAAAAAAGCCAGCAACAGCTACCCGGTGGACATGTTTACACACTGCACGCGGAACTGGAGGGTATGAAGTTGATGCCGGTCATGAGAAAGCTGCTTGAAGAGTGGAGAACATCCGGTTTCGAATTTGTAACTCTTCAGCAACTTTATAATTCACTGGATCTTTCCACGTTAACGAAACAGGAAATAGAATGGGCCGAGATTGATGGAAGATCCGGCCTGTTGGCTGTACAGAAAGCCTGAGTCATCATTGTGACAATCTGAATGCATGGGAGACCTCCATTGAACACTGACGTTACAAAAGACAGGCATGGGCAGCAGGTCGAGCTGTCAGTTGTGATACCGGTGTTCAACGAGCAAGATGCTCTCGCCATTTTATTTGAACGTCTATATTCTGTCATGGACGGACTCGGGCGTTCCTTCGAGGTGTTGTTTGTAAACGACGGAAGTTCGGATAATTCTGCCGACATCCTGGCGCAACAGTTTGAGAAACGGACCGACGTTACCAGGGTGATATCCTTGAGTTCGAATGCCGGTCAGCATGCGGCACTGATTGCTGGCTTTGAGCATACCCGTGGTGAATTCATCATTACACTGGACGCAGACTTGCAGAACCCCCCTGAAGAGATTCCGGCCATTGTAGCGGAGATGGATAAGGGCTTTGATTATGTCGGATCCATCCGGGCTTCCCGTCATGATAAGGCCTGGCGCCATGTAGCCTCCCGTCTGATGAACACCCTGCGAGAAAAAATTACCAATATCCGTATGACGGACCAGGGTTGCATGTTGAGGGGTTACAGCAGGGAAATTGCGCTGGAAATCGCTGATTCCAACGAGTCACGGACCTTTATTCCGGCATTGGCATATTTGTATGCAGCAAGACCGACAGAGATCACGGTCGCTCACGAAGAAAGGGTTGCCGGGCAATCCAAGTATTCCCTGTTCAAGCTGATTCAGCTTAATTTTGACCTGTTCACCAGTTTTTCATCCGTGCCGCTTCAGCTGATCTCATTCACTGGTATCTTCGTTTCAATCATTTCATTTTTGTTCGTTTGCTACCTTGCCTATCGACGCCTGTTTTACGGTCCGGAAGTCGAAGGTGTATTCACACTGTTTGGCATTACCATTTTCCTGATGGGCCTGTTGCTGTTTTCCGTTGGAGTGCTGGGTGAGTATATCGGTCGTATCAATGGTTTGGTGCGCAAGAGAAAAAGGTTCCGTGTTGCGAGTGTGCTGGAGGCCTCTGAGGATGTAGAATCTCCCGTGGGTGAATCGAAATCATCAACCACATCTGAATAGGAGCACATTCACCCGGTGGGTGCCGCTTCTATAGCCAACAGGAAGACCATGAAAATTCTGATTCTTGGTGTTAACGGCTTCATCGGCCATCACCTTTCAAACAGTATTCTTGAAACCACCGACTGGGAAGTATACGGAATGGACACGCGGTCTGACCGCCTGTCCGCTGAAATGCAACATGACAGGTTTCATTTTTTTGAGGGTGATATCACCATCAATCGCGAGTGGATCGAATACCACATAAAGAAATGTGATGTCATATTGCCGTTGGTAGCCATCGCGACACCGGCAACTTATGTAACCAACCCGCTGGGCGTGTTTGAGCTGGATTTTGAAGCCAACCTGGCTATCGTCAGGGCATGCGTGAAATACAACAAGCGAGTGGTTTTCCCGTCGACCTCTGAAGTCTATGCCATGTGTGAAGACGATGCTTTTCACCCTTACGAGTCAAACCTGGTACTTGGCCCGATTGCTAAACCACGCTGGATTTATTCCTGTGCGAAGCAGTTGTTGGATCGTGTGATTGCAGCTTATGGCCAGCAGGAAGGTCTCAGGTACACACTGTTCCGCCCGTTCAACTGGATTGGCAGTGGTCTGGATAGCCTGCATACCCAGAAGGAAGGCAGTTCAAGAGTCGTGACACAATTCCTCGGTCATATTGCGCGTGGTGAAGATATCAAGCTGGTGGATGGTGGTTTGCAGCGACGTAGTTTTACAGATGTTACGGATGGAATTTCGGCCCTCGTAAAGATCATCGAAAATAGGGATGGGGTTGCCGATAGCAAAATTTATAATATTGGTAATCCGGACAATGATCTTTCCATCAAGGAATTGGCGCAACTGATGCTTGAGATGTCGATTCAGTATCCCGAGTACGAGCCGCAGGCCCGCAATGTCAGCATAATCAAGGTGAGTTCAGATGATTATTACGGCAAGGGTTACCAGGATATCAAGAACCGCGTACCCTTCATCGATAATACACGTGAGGAACTGGACTGGGCGCCGATGGTTGACTTAAAAACTGCTCTGGGCAAGATCATGGACACCTACCGGCATGAGGTTGCCGCTGCACGGGCCTTACTGGATCGCAATTAGTTTATTTTCTGAACCACGAGTTCATGCTGAAGGTGATGGCGGTAAATTGACCATCCGGGCTGAATTTATAACCCAGGCCTATACGATGCACATCAAGAAACCAGATCTTGAAAGGCCGGCTACGAAAACTCATTTGCAAGCCAAATTCTATCTGGTCTTCTATGGGTTCAAATGTTCCATCCGGTAAGTTGAAGTGGAGCTCATTACCAAGAAATGAGTACATGATGGTCCAGTGAAGATCGACCGGTTCTCCACGTATTGTCGCCCTGCTCAAAGGTTGCCGGAGTTCAGCACCAATTTGAGCGACAGCAAGGTGATCTGACCTGCCTTCGTCGGGTGTGTAGCCTGCATAGAAGAGACCATTGAGCAGAGACCATTGGTATTTTTCTGCAGGGAAGATATAACGGCTTTTGATACCCGCATAATAAATCCAGGCTGAATCATCGTTTCTCAGGTCCGAACCCCAACCCACGTGTGCCAGTGTCCTCAAATACCATCTTTCATTGATGGGGATTTCCAGTTCGATACCGGGTGCGAATGTCGCTGTGGCGAAATTATCATTATCTATGATGCCGCCCAGGTCCTCTATGTCATGCAGGCCGACAGTAAGCGGGTACCTGATCTCAATACCCAGTCTTTCTGAACCGGTACCCTCAAGAGAAGACTTTCGCAATGTTTGTCTTATGGGCGTCCTCAGAACGAATACTGAACGAGCATCGTCAACCTTATACCAGCCTGTTCCGAAAAATGACGAATATGCCCAGTGAACGGGTTCGAAAACGGCCTGTTTTTCCACCTCTGCGAAGCCGGTGCTGGTGAAGAAAAGAAAGACCAGGATCGGGATAGTTTGTTTTGCAATTTGATTATATGTTTTCATAATAAAAACATCTGTACGTCATGGGTTCAGGGGTGCCAAGTACGCTTCCGCATGGCTTGGTTTTCGCCTGTTGATCCGGCGTCGGATACGTTGCAGAGAGCTTAATAAAGCATCACCTTGCCAGTCAGATGCTGA
>JAOUCZ010000268.1 GCA_029859505.1 Lysobacterales bacterium
GCGAGTCCAATAGATCGTTAATTTGTTGCTCTTTTTTTTATGCTTTTGACTTTGATCTGGATTCCCCTCTTCACGTTGAGTGAAAAACGGAGGGCGTGTTTTTTACTTACTTTCTTCTGCACGAGTGAAGAAAGTGAGGCGTCTGCCGGGCGCGACCGGATCCCCTGTAATCGGTGTAAGGCCCTGTCACTCCTGGCTTCTCTCCGGACACAGTGTTGAAAACCAGGGTAACTTCAAGCAAAAATTAAATCTAAAGACAACACAAGCAGAGCAACAGATTTTAGTCTGTTGCTCTGCTTGTGTTGTCAATTAATTCCGTCCTTTAGCCGGATCAATACACGAAAGGCTCCAGGCGAACCTTAGGCAATAAGCTCTCTTCGCCGGTCAAGTACTCATCGACACAACGTGCGACCTCGCGTCCTTCGCTGATGGCCCAGACCACCAGACTCTGCCCCCGCCGACAGTCCCCAGCCGCAAAAACGCCGGCGACCGAGCTCATCCGGGTCTCGGGGTCTGTCTTGATGTTGGAACGCATGTCTGTTTCGCAACCGCACTGCTTGAGCAGTTCAGAGCGTGGTCCGAGATAGCCCATGGCCAGAAGAACGAGATCGCATTTCCATATCTGTTCGCTGCCTTCGACCTTTTCAGGCCGGCCATTAACCCATTCAACCTTGACTGTCTCGAGGGCGGAGATAGCTTTGTCTTTGCCGATGAAGCGGGTGGTCATGATTTCATAGTGGACATCGCCACCCATGACCCGCATCTCTTCAACCGAGGTGCTGACACGCATGATGCGTGACCATTGCGGCCAGGGGTTTTCAAGGCTGCGCTCTTCCGGTGGCTGCTCAAGAAGCTCGAAGTTGACCACGCTGGTTGCACCTTGGCGCACCGAAGTGCCGATGCAGTCTGAACCGGTATCGCCACCACCTATAACGATAACTTTTTTACCCTTGGCGCTGATCGTTTGTTTCTTCGGGTGCAATGTAGCAACGTTGCTATCTCCCCAGTTAGCGCGGTTTTGTTGCGGCAAAAACTCCATCGCAAAGTGGATTCCCTCCAACTCACGTCCCTCGACGGGAAGGTCACGCGGTTCCTCGGCACCTGTGGTGATAACGACCGCGTCGAAGGAAGATTGGATCTCCTCAAAGTTAACATCTTTGCCAATTTCGCAGGAGTAGCGGAACTCTATCCCCTCTGCCATCAGGAGGTCTATACGCCGTTGAACCTTCTCTTTGCATAACTTGTAGTGAGGGATACCGTACATTAGTAGACCACCGGCGCGGTCCGTCTTTTCAATTACGGTGACGTTATGTCCGGCGCGGTTGAGTTGCTGGGCACAGGCCAGTCCAGCCGGCCCACCGCCGATGACAGCTACCGTTTTGTCGCTGCGCTGGGCTGGTGGCTGAGGAACAATCCATCCTTCCTCGAAGCCTTTGTCAACAATGGATACTTCGTGCAGCTTGATCGTTACCGCTGGTTCGTTGATGCCGAGCACACAGGATGTCTCGCAGGGAGCGGGACAGACCCGGCCGGTAAACTCGGGGAAGTTGTTGGTAGCGTGTAGAGCCTGCAGGGCCTGCTTCCACTGGCCACGGTAAACCAGGTCGTTCCATTCCGGGATTAGGTTACCCAGAGGGCAGCCCGTCATACAGAAGGGGACGCCGCAATCCATGCAGCGCGAGGCCTGGGTTTTGACCTTCTCCTCGCTGGGATAGTTGTAGTGTTCATTGTGATGTTGAAGTCGTGAATCGACCGCCTGCAGGGTCTTGTCACGACGGCCATGTTTTATAAATCCGCGTGGATCACCCATGAGCGGTCTCCTTTTCAGTCTCAGCCTTGAGTGTCTGTTCGGCCAGCACCCGACGGTATTCGTGGGGGAAGACGCGAACAAAGCGTTGCAGCTGCGTTTCCCAATCCGCGAGAATCTCAGCGGCGCGGGGGGACTCGGTCTGTTCGTAGTGCTTAGTTATGATATGTTTCAGCCACTTGGTGTCATCGTCCTCGGCCGACATTTGCTCAAGATCGACCATCGCCGGGTTACAGCGGCGACGGAAGCGATTGTCATCGTCCAGGACATAGGCAAAGCCGCCTGACATGCCGGCAGCGAAGTTGCGTCCGGTCCGACCGAGACACACCATGCGACCTCCCGTCATGTATTCGCAACCATGGTCTCCGGTGCCTTCGACAACTGCTGTGGCGCCTGAGTTACGTACGCAGAAACGTTCACCGGCTTTCCCGGCGAAGAAGACTTCGCCTGCGGTGGCACCGTAAAGAACGGTATTGCCGACAATTGAGTTTTCATGCCAGACGAAGTTGGCCTTGGGGTCAGGGCGGATGCTGATTCGGCCACCAGCCATACCTTTGCCAACATAGTCATTGGCTTCACCGACCAGATACAGGTCAACGCCTGGAGCCAGGAAGGCGCCTAAACTCTGGCCGGCAATACCGGTCAGGGATATCTTAATCGTTCCCTCTGGCAGACCTTCGCGCCCGTGAAGCACGGCAATCTGACCTGAGAGCATCGTCCCAAAGGTCCGATTAGA
This sequence comes from Lysobacterales bacterium, assembly GCA_029859505.1. GTDB lineage: Bacteria > Pseudomonadota > Gammaproteobacteria > Xanthomonadales > SZUA-36 > SZUA-36. The sequence continues at coordinate 2,544 of JAOUCZ010000268.1, forward strand.
GTTGCCGATCGGGTGCTCTATATGAACCGCTTCTTTACGTTCCAGAGCTGGACTGGCGAGCTCGATAATTTGATTGTCCAGCTGCTTTTCCAGACCGTGTTTCTGTTTCTGGATGCATCGGGTGGCAATCTCAGCATCAACCTCGGGTTTGGCCAGAATTCTCGAGAAATCGAGGCCTTGGTTCTTCCAGTGTTTGATCGCTTCGTCCATCTCCAGGTACTGGGTCTGACCGATCAATTCATCGAGACTTCGGACACCCAGTTCGGCCATCAGCTCGCGGACCTCCTCAGCAAGGAACATGAAATAGTTGACCACATGTTCGGGCTTGCCGGCGAACTTCCCGCGTAGGGCTTCATCCTGAGTCGCGACTCCAACCGGGCAGGTGTTAAGATGGCATTTGCGCATCATGATGCAACCGACGGTCACCAGGGCCACGGTAGCAAAGGCATATTCCTCTGCGCCGAGCATGGCAGCGATGATCACATCCCGACCGGTACGTAACTGACCATCGGTCTGAACGACGATACGGCCGCGTAGGTCGTTGAGTACCAGCGTCTGCTGGGTCTCTGCAAGGCCGATTTCCCATGGGATCCCAGCGTGCTTGATCGAAGAGGTCGGCGAAGCACCTGTGCCGCCATCGTAGCCTGCAATAATGACCCGTTCAGCATGCCCCTTGCTGACACCGGCAGCGACTGTTCCGACGCCGACTTCGCTCACCAGCTTGACTGTGATGTCGGCTTTGGGGTTGCAGTTCTTCAGGTCGAAAATAAGCTGGGCAATATCTTCAATTGAATAGATATCATGGTGCGGTGGTGGTGAGATCAAGGTGACCCCTGGCACGCTGTAGCGCAGCTCTCCAATGTATTCGCTGACCTTGTGACCGGGCAGTTGGCCGCCTTCGCCCGGCTTTGCTCCCTGCGCGATCTTGATTTGCAACTCGTCAGCGTTGACCAGGTAGTGTGGCGTGACTCCGAAGCGACCCGAAGCCACCTGCTTGATGGCGCTACGGCGCGAATCGCCATTAGCATCCGGAGTGTAGCGGCGTGGATCTTCTCCACCTTCACCCGTATTGGACTTGCCGCCAATTCGGTTCATGGCAATGGCCAGCGTTTCATGCGCCTCAGTGGAGATCGAACCGAGGCTCATGGCACCGGTGCAGAAGCGCTTGACGATATCACTGGTCGGCTCGACCTCATTCAGGGGGATGGAGGACTTCTGGCTCTTGAACTTGAAAAGCCCGCGCAACGTACACAGTTGCTTGCTCTTGTTGTCGACCAGGGCAGAAAACCGTTTGTAGTCGTCACAGTTGCCTGAACGCACAGCGTGCTGCAGCAGGGCGATAACCTCTGGGTTCATCAGGTGCGTTTCCCCTTCGCGGCGCCATGAGTATTCTGCACCACGATCCAGACCGCGGTTCGGATCAACCCTTACTGCATAGGCGATGCGGTGCCTCATTAGGCTTTCCTTAGCAACTTCTTGCAGCCCGGCTCCGCCAATGCGACTGGCAGTGCCAGGAAAGTACTTAACGGTAAACTCCTCGTTCAGGCCGACACTCTCAAAGATCTGGGCGCCACAATAACTCTGCAAGGTGCTGATCCCCATTTTGGAGAAGACCTTGAGCAGGCCCTTACCGATCGCTTTGATGTAGTTTTCTGTGTACTGGTAGACGACATCAGTCTCTTCATCGGCCTGGGTGTTGCCGTCCTGGCCTGGCAGCATCCCCTTGTTCACCATGTGCTGCAGGGTCTGAAAAGCGAGGTAGGGGTTAATCGCGGCCGCGCCGTAGCCGAGCAGCAGGGCGAAGTGGTGGACTTCACGTGCTTCGCCGGTTTCAACGACAAGCGAGCACTGGCTGCGTTTTCCGGCCTGAATCAGATGATGATGAATGCCGGAGAGGGCCATCAGAGCTGGAATGGGAGCTCTTTCGGCATTGACACCACGGTCAGACAAAACCAGAATAGTCCGCCCGGCATCGACGGCGACCTCGGCTTCGACAAACAGAGACTCCAGTCGCTGCTCCATTCCTTCAGCCCCCTTGTCAGCTTGGAACAGAGTGTTCAAAGTTGTGCCGCGAAAACCTTCGATGTCGCTGTGCCGAAGTTGCTCAAGCACATCATTGGTGATGACCGGGTGATCAAGCTCTAGCATACGGCAGTGCTCTGGCCCTGGTTGCAGGATGTTTCGCGCCGGTCCCAGGTACTGGGTCAGGCTCATGACGATCTCTTCACGCAGCGGATCAATGGGTGGGTTGGTGATCTGGGCAAAAAGCTGCTTAAAATACCAGTAGAGGAGCTTACTGTGTTTCGACAAGACGGCAACCGGGGTGTCTGTTCCCATGGACCCAACAGGT
>JAOUCZ010000269.1 GCA_029859505.1 Lysobacterales bacterium
TTGTGCAATTTCGGCCAGTTCCGCTTGTGTTGGTCTATCTGCCCTGCCTTTCAGGTTCTTGAATGCTGTCGCAAGGGCCACATCCCCGACGGGCCAGACATCCGGGCGGCGGAGTGCCATTAACAGGTAAATCTTTGCGGTCCACTGACCGACACCCTTCACGGAAGTGAGTTTTTCAATCGCGATTTCGTCACTTTCCTGCGCCAATGCATCAAGTTCCAGTTCACCGCTTTGAATGGCCCGGGCAACATTAATGAAATACCCGGCTTTTTGCCGCGTTACTCCAAAAGAGCGCAAAAATGACTCCCCTGCTTCGATTACCGACGTTGGCGTCAAGGGACTGATATTTCTTTTCAGACGCTGGAACATGGCATCGGCCGATGCCAGTGAGACCTGTTGCTCGAGAATGATACGAATCAGGGTTACAAAGCCCTGCTCTCTTTCCCACAAGGGCGGTGGACCAAGTTGTTTCAATGTCCTTGCGAAGTCCTCGTCCATCAGTGCAACTGATTTTGCGGCAATACCAAGACTGCTTTTGTCGAGTGAGTTTGGTTTGTTGATGGCTTTCACTTCAAATTGCGGCTGTGAAGGTGGGTATAGCTATCCACATCAGGGGCAATTACAGACGGTATTGCCCTTGTCAAAAACAATACGCCATTGATGTGCCGCATCGAGTCGCCACACCGAGTTGAACGTAGCAACTTCCTTGCCTTCAGGATCGTAAACCGGACCTGTACTCCAGGCCAGAGCGCCCGATTCCAGCACTTCAACAGACTTCGGCTCCCAGGAGAAAGGGGCTTGTGGTTCCTTGAAATAGGCCTCCCAGGCGTCGGCTATCTGTTGTTTGCCACGTAGCACGGCTTCCCCGGAAAAGAATACAGCCTCTTCAGCCAGGAACGTTTTGAATTTTTCAAAATCACGTTGAGCCATGGTATCGGCAAAAGCGCGTTCTGTTTCTTCAACGGTTTGACGCAGGTCATCACCGTTTGGCTCTGCCGCAAATACGAGTCCATGAATGAACAATGATAAAAATACCGTCAGCATCATTTTGGTTTTTGACATAAAGACGTTTCCTTAGTGTTGATTTAAAACCTTCGAAAAAACTTCCTTGTCAACATTACCACCGGTTGCGATAACAGCAACCCTATGACCTTGTACCCGGGCTTTTTCTTTTGTCGCCGCCGCCAGAGCTGCTGCACCCGCTCCCTCACAAACATTGTGCGTGCACTCGAACATCATGCGCATCGCTGCTGATACCTCTGCATCTGAAACCTGCACAATGCGATCGACACCCTGCAATATCAGTTCAAGAGCTTCCGGCTCCGGAACTCGGCAGGCCATACCATCCGATAATTGCGTGGTAACCGCGGACTCAACCGGGTATCCAGCGCTGAATGACTCTGCATAGGCTCTCGCATGCGCTGATACAACACCCACCACTTGTGTCTTCAGTTTCAACGCGTCACGTGCTGCCAACATGGCACATATACCGGAACCAAGTCCAATAGGGACATAAACAACATCAATGTCCCTTATATTTTGTAACAACTCCAAACAGTAGGTCGCCACTCCGGCCACCAACAACGGGTGAAACGAAGGCACCAGGTGCAAGTCCTGTTCTTTGGCCAGGTTCTGGGCAAACTCGCGGGAAGCCTGAAAGTCATCACCATGTTCGATCAGGTCCACACCCAGCGCACGCATGGCTGAGTTCTTTTCAAGGCTGTTACTGTGAGGCACTACGATGGTGGCCGGAATATCATAACGGCGAGCTGCATAAGCCACCGACTGGCCATGATTGCCGCGTGTCGCAGCAATTACTCCATTTGGGCGCTGCCCGTAATGGATGAGATGCTCAAAGTAAACCAGGCCGCCACGTATTTTGAACGCACCCACCGGACTGTGATTTTCATGCTTTACCCAAAGCTCAGTGCCCAGACGTTCACATAACAGTGGCCAGCGATACTGTGGTGTCGCCGGCATTTCCTTATAGACGATGCCTGACGCGGATTTGATGTCGTCGAGTGTGATTTTCATGGCCATGCCTGCCTTCATCCGTCAACAATATATTGCAGATGCTGCTCATTTGTACCACAGCATCCACCGAGAACTTTCACACTGTAGACCCTGTTCAATTCAAGCATCATCTCACCCCAGTCAGGCACGCTTTCCATTAACAATGATTCCGATCCGTCGAGGTCACAATGATCCCTTGATGAAGCATTTGCCAAATAACCAATCAATCTTTTGAAGAGTTCCGGAGGTTGGGTTGCTGCATTCAGAAAGGTTGGATAGGCGCAGTTGACCATAAAACCAAGTGGCCGCCGATCAGTATTGGCATCAATCGTTTTAATGGCGGTGCAAAGATCCGTACCATCCAGAACCCGCCCGTCACGGGAAATAACGAAGCTTATAAAATAGGGCAGGCCGGAATTTCCCAATGCCTTCGCGATACCAATGGCCTCATCAATACATGGTAGGGTTTCCGCGATAATAAAATCAACCTCACCTTGTTTAAGTTGCTCGATTTGCCATGTGTGAAACTGCTCCGCCTGTCTGGCGGATAAAGCCTCGTGCGGTAGATAACAATCATTTTTACAGCCAATCAGACCGCCAATTTTAATGTTATTGCGACCCTGCTTTTGAGACTCGCGAATATCCTGCAGAAAGCGTGCCGCATCTATGTTTACGTCAGGGTTAATTCCAGTTTCAGAGACCCTCTCTTTGTTTGCTCTCCAGGTAGGTGTACACATCAGGAAAGGTGTTTCTGCTTCAAGCGCAATGTCGATGTAGTTTTGATAGAGTTTTGTGAGGGCCTGTCGACCGGCCTCCTCGTAGATGAGTGGAGCATTTACGAGCAACGGATGGAGCTCAACTTCACTGGAGCGACGCAACGATTCGACGATCGCCCCCTCCATTAGAATCAGGCTGTTGTCACTGAGTAGCTGTTGCATGAACTTTACTCATTACCACGGTATTAACGCGGCAATCAGCTTCTGTATTCGAGTTGGAGACCCTTCAAAAAGTAACGTAGCACCTGATCTTTGCATTTTCGATAGTGCTTATGATCCGGCTTTCGAAAAAATGCACTTAGCTCGTGTTTGCTCATACTGAAGTCTGCTTTTTTAATCAGCCCCAGAACATCATCGGCTTGCAGGTTGAGTGCTATTTTCAGTTTTCTGAAGATAATATTGTTGGTGAGGCTCGTTTCCGGCTCAGGCTGCGGACCGTCTTTTCTTCCTCTTTTATCGACTATCAGGCCATTCAGGAAAGTGGCCAGTTGCACATCGGCGCACGCCTGATAGTCAGGATCATCCTCTTTCTTCAGCCAGTCGCTGACCTGGGCACGCGTAACCTCTATCCCGCCGAGTGCAAATATATCGATCATTTTCGTATCGTCAAAATTGAAGGTGTATCTGATACGACGCAAAACATCGTTGTTATTCATTTTGTATTTCCAGCCTTAAACCCTGTCAACATAATTGTATGCGAATGGTCTCTTGTGCAAACTCAATGATATCGCCAGCAACGATCTTTTTCCGCTTGCGGGTTTCCACTTTACCATTTACCAGCACATAACCCTCAGAAATAAGCTGCTTGGCCTCACCGCCGGATGCAACCATGCCTTCAAATTTCAGAATCTTGTAGAGTTCTACCGGCTCACTTGTAATTTCAACCACTCTCACTGAACCACCCAGGAGCCCTCAACAACCAGTGTGTCTTTTTCAAATATTTTACCGTTAAACCGGTCACCTGCCTGAAGTGGCCCGACACCGGCGGGTGTGCCTGTCATGATAAGGTCACCGTCCTCAAGAGAAAGAAAGCTTTTGACCTCTGCAATTATTTCGGCCGGTTTATACATCATCAACTTACATCCACCCTGCTGGACCAGACGGTCATTGATATGAAGCTCCAGCCTCAGGTCACTAACCTGCCCTTCAAAAGCGGCAAACTCACTGAACACGGCGGCACCATCAAAGGCCTTTGAGCGCTCCCATGGTAAACCCATGGCCTTCAACCTGGATTGAAGCTTTCTCTTTGTCAGATCGAGCCCAAACCCTACCCCGGCTATTTCACCAGAGAGAACAACAATGCTGATTTCGCCTTCGAAATGGATTTCATCAGGTTCAGAGCACTGGATATCAGCGGCAATAGATGAATTGGGCTTAATAAAAATTACCGGCTCCTCCGGTATCTCATTACCCAGCTCTTTAATGTGATCAACATAGTTTCTTCCGATGCAAATTATTTTTGACGGAAAAACTTCCTTCCCTTCCAGGTTGATGGTTTTCATTTTCTTTTTATGTCCTGCATTTATTTCATACCTGGCTTTTGATTCTTTTCCAGTAAGCTGACGGCCTCCTTAAGGCGCCTCTTCCTGGTTTCCGGTCTTTTGGCGCTTTGTATCCAGACAACATACTGTTTACGGTAACCTGCCGCCATCTGACTAAAGTTGTTCCAGGCTTTTTGACTGGCCCTTAAACCTTTCTCTGTTTCAGCAGTAAGGGAAACTTCTTTTGCACTCAATACCTTCTGCAATTCCTTATCATAGGGCACTCTATGCGCAAACGCCGCAAGCCCGGCTTCCGCCATTTTACCGGACGCGATGAGTTCCTCTGCAAGCTCGATGTTCTGAGGTGACCATTGACTGGATGCTCTGCGGGGCGTAAATCTGTGCGTGTACCTCTCATCGTCCAACCGTTTTTTGAGACCGTCGATCCAACCAAAACAAAGCGCCTCCTTTACAGAATCCATGTAGGTGACGGATGCCTTACCCGTATGCTTCTTGTAATACGCCAGCCATACCTCATTTTCACTGGCATGGTTCTCAACTAGCCAGGTTCGCCACGCCTTACGGTCCGAAAAACTGAGGTAGTGCATATCTCG